>JAGVNJ010000031.1 GCA_020053305.1 Candidatus Edwardsiibacteriota bacterium
CAGCGAGAAATCCGCTGGCAATGCCGGCGGATTTCTCGCTTTCCCGATGTAACAGCACAGACGACAGGTCCGTGTCTCCTTTCACAGCAAGGACCACTCAGCTGGCGGCCAGGCGCCCGGTTTTGTTTTTTATTTCACCCTGACCGCAATGTTCAGAAATATCTGGCCAAAGTCCGTCTCCAGCGGCACCACCACCGTTTCCAACGCGGTGTTGGAGACCTCCATATCCATGCCGGTAAAAAGCGTGGGCGGGGTGATGTCCAGCTGGTGCCCCCGGTTGACCAGCTCCGAAACCGCCCGGCCGCCCACCATGTTGGCCAGTTCGTTGATGGTAGAGGTGACCAACTCGTCATATTCAGGCATTTCCTGGCCGTTCATGCAGGAAGCCAGCTTGCAGGCGGTTTCGGGCGAGAGGTCAATCACCATCCGCCCCTCCGCCTCTCCCAGAATGCCGATGATGCTGGCCACCCCCAGGGTGGAAATAGGCGAGGCTATTAGGGCCACGCTGCCGCGGCGGACCTTGGTCCCCGTGGCATCTTCCATGACTTTGACGGCGGCATTCACAAAGGAGTGGACGAAATCGCTTTTCATGTATTCATCCTCCTTCATAAGCCGCATTGTGGACTATATCAACCGCCTTCAAAAAATCCTCTTTTTGAAATGGTTTAAGGATGTAGTGCTTGGCGCCGATCTTCATGGCTTGGTCCACGATGTTGGCGTGTCCCATGGCGCTGACCACCAGCACCTTGGCCCGGCGGTTTATCTTGAACAGCTCGGAGATGGCCTCTATGCCGCCCATGCTGGGCATGATGATGTCCATGGTGACAATCTCCGGATTCAGTTCCCGGTATTTGGCCAGGGCATCCTGCCCGTTCTTGGCGTGCCCCACCACCTGATAACCTGTCTCATCCAGCATTTTGATCATCAGCCGGGCCACAAACTCGGAATCGTCCACCACCAGCACCGGGCATTTTTTTGGGTTTTTAACTTCGTTCATTTTGATCATCTCCTTAAAATGATTCTTAATTTATAAATACATTCGATTGTCTCCGTCTTCATTTATCCCCAGCTAACCAAAGCAATCCCTCCACCACCTGGGGATCGAACTGCGTCCCGGCGCTCTTTTTTATTTCCGCCACCGCTTCGGGAAGAGCCCGGGCCGCCCGGTAGATCCTGGGCGAGACCATGGCGTCAAAGGCATCGGTCAGGGAAAGTATCCGGGCCTTAATGGGAATCTCCTCCGCCTTGAGACCCTGGGGATATCCCGTCCCGTCCCACCACTCGTGATGAGATTTGATGTCCGGGGCGATGCTACATAAATGCCCGATGTTGGCCACGATATCGGCCCCCATGGCCGGGTGCCTTTTGATCAGCTTCCATTCAGCTTCGGAAAGTTTTTTCCGTTTGTTGAGGATGTTGTCGGGAATTCCCAACTTGCCGATGTCGTGCAATAGTGCAGCCGTCTCCAGGCCGGAGAGATCGAAGAGTCCGTGCGACATCAGGTAGCTTTGGTTCATCCGCCCGGCGATCTTCTTGGACAGGGCAGCCACCCTTTGGGAATGGCCCCGCACATAGGGGTCGGCGATCTCCAGGGCGTTGACCAGCACGCTTAAAAGCTGCTGCCCGGAATGGGAGATCTCGTCCTGCAGGGTAAAGATGTTATTGAGTTCGTGGGAGAGGGCTTTCTGCAGACGGTCGATCTGCTCCTCAAACCGTTGTTTTTCCAGGCCGGCTATCCGGGCCTGCAGGTCTCGGCACCGGTCCAGGGTCAGGCCGATGGAGAAACCCAAAGTAGTGGCGATCTCACCGAATTTCAGACAATCCTTCACCCCGTAATAAAGGGCATGGTTCAAGGTTTCGATGGTTATCTCGTCGTAGATCAGCACCACCGGACCCAACGGCGTTACGCTTTGATAATCGGTTATAAGGTTCCAGATCTGCCGGGTATACTCGCTCCCCACTCTCATCAGCAGCACGTCATAATGGCCGGTCAGTATGGCGGTATGGGCCTCGCAGAACGTTCCGATCTTGTTGAGATCGTAGCTCGATGAGGGAAGGATTTCATCGAACAAGGACCACTCGGAGCGGTTCGGATCATATAAAAGAATTTTTATCATATCGGATGAAAGTTAAGTATTATTTCAGGAATTAGCTTCTCTATCTGTCTGCTTGTCCGGGCCGGCCAGGAACTCCAGTATTTTGGGGCCTATTTCGGATAAGGGCAGTTCCCGGCTGGCGGCCCCTATTTTGACCGCCTCGCCCGGCATGCCATAGACCACCGAGCTGTCCTGATCCTGGGCTATAGTAAACGCTCCCCTTTCCTTCATGACCAGCAATCCGGCCGCCCCATCAACACCCATGCCGGTTAGCAGCACCCCTATTGCGTTGGCCCCGGCGCTTTTGGCTGCGGAATGGAACAGCACGTCCACGCTGGGGCGCTGGTGGTGCACCATGGGTCCGTTCTTGATCCTGGCCTGGTAGAAGGCCCCGCTGCACTCCAGCACCATGTGGCGGCCGCCCGGGGCGATCAGGGCCTGGCCCGGGGCCAGTGGATCGCCGTCGCCGGCCTCCTTGACCTCTATCCGGCACAGAGAATTCAGCCGTTGGGCGAAGGTGGCGGTGAAATGCTCTGGCATGTGCTGCACTATGGCGATCCCCGGAATGTTGGACGGCATCTCTTTAAGCAGCGTCTCTATGGCCAGCGTCCCTCCGGTGGAGGCGCCTATGACAATGACCTGGTGGGTGGTCTTGAAGGGCGCGGTATATGACTTTGGCGGCGGGACCGGCTCAGTTTCTGGGGCCGGGCTTTTAAATATTCTGGACTTGGAAGCGGCCCTAATGGCGTTGACCAGTTGCCGGGAGATATCCGGCGAAGACAGGCTGGATCCCGGTTTGCAAATTACCTCCACCGCCCCCAGTTCCAAAGCCCTGATGGCATTCTGGCTGTTGGCCGGAGTAAGCGAGCTGACCACCACCACCGGCAGGGGATGATACCGCATCAGCTTGGATAAAAAAGACAGTCCGTCCATCCTGGGCATTTCCAAATCCAAAGTAATGACATCCGGCTTAAGGCGGACGATTTTGTCGCGGGCCACGTAGGGGTCAATGGCGCTGCCCACGACTTTTATGCCCTTATGTTTGTTCAACTCCTCGGTCAGTATCTTGCGGACCAGCGCCGAGTCGTCGACCACCAGCACTTTGATCAAGTTTTTTTCTCCGGGGCGGGATAATACCCGTCCACATAAAATTTAAGATCGGCCCGGCCCTGATTCAAATTTAGCACCGTCCACACCAGCGGTTCACCCAAAAGGTTGTTTTGGGCTTCGCTCAAAGGAATGTTTTTCGGTGCTTCTATCCGGTATCCCTGGCTTACGCCGCCCAGGGCCGGGATCACATTTCCGCAGATGATGTTGGCCATCTCCCCCAGGGCGTCTATCTTTTGCTCCCCGGTAGGGTCCTGGCTGGAAAGCATGTTGACCGCAATTGCCCGGAACAGACCGCCCCGGGTTTCTATCAATATCCTGCCGGTAAAATCTCCCCGGTATTTTACCTCGGCGGCGGCCTCCAGCGGCAGCATTTCCTGGATCTCCTTTAACTCGGGCACCGGGTACAGGTAGCAGGTTTCCTCGAAAGTCTTCAGTCCCGCCGCTTTAAGCGCTTGTTCAACTCTATTCTTCATGGCTCACCCCCGTAACTTCTATTATGGCTTCCCTTAATGTTTCCGGGGTGAAGGGCTTGTGCATGAAGGTGGCGCCCGTTTTCTGCAGCATTTCTATCCTGGCGCTGTCGCTTTCGGAGCTGACGATGATTACCGGCAGGTCGTGGTATTCCTTGTTCTGCCTTAGCCGGTTTATCATCTCTTCGCCGTCCATCACCGGCATATGAATGTCCACCAGGGCCAGGTCCACCCAGTTGTCCTCTAAAAGCTTCAAGCCCTCCTGGCCGTTGCCGGCTTCCAGCACCGCCCCCAAAGACAGCCCCGCCAGCTTCAGTGTCTTGATGATGATCGAGCGCATTACCGAACTATCATCGACTACCAGCGTATTCAAAGCCATTCTTCCACCCCCAATTGCCTTTTAATATTACGGGTTTTTTATTCGAAACGGAATGTTGTCCGGCAAAATAATTACTGGTCATCCCAGGTTGTAGTGCGATCCAACAGGTTTGCTTTTATATGTATTTTACGTCGCCGTTGTACTTAATGGTCATCCGGCCCCCGTCGATCTCCAGGGTCACCGTCCGCGAGCCATAACCGCCGATGTCATAAGACTTGAGCATCAGGCCTTCGTCCCACAGGAACTTCCTGAGGCTGATGAAATTGCGGCGGCCGATCTGGAAAAAGTCATCTTCCTCGTCGGTCTTGGAACTGGAGCCCCCGGCCGCCCTTATTATCAGGTTCCTTTTTTCCGATCCGGCCTGGTAGAACTTCTCCAGCAGCAGCCTTAGGCCGCTGTCCACGAACATAAAGGGATTGGCCTGGGCCTTGGCCTGGTCGAAATTGGAATCCGGCAGCATGGGATGCAGTAAACCTCCGATGTTTTGTTTGAAATCGTACACTGTGATCCCCAGGCAGCTGCCTAAAGCATGAGTTATCAGAATATCCGAGCTTTGACGGGACACCGTCATGTCGGCCACTCCCACCGTATGGATCATGATGCAGCCTCCTGCACCGTACTGATTGGCCGTTTTATGTTCTTAGCGTAACCCTTTATTTTCTGGTAGACCGCCGGCCGGACATAGCGGTATTCGTGGGACAGGAAGGTCAGGCTCTCCGAATGCCCCACCATCAGGTGGCCTCCTTCCTTAAGCAGCGGCCAGAACCTACGCACCAGCCGTTCCTGGGTGGGCTTGTCAAAATAGATCATCACGTTGCGGCAGAAGATGACGTCGAAAGGTCCGGACATGGGCCATTCCTCCATCAGGTTGAGCATGGCAAAAGACACCAGTGCCTGAACCCGGGCCTGCGCCTGATAGCGGCGGGGTTGGGACTGGGATGAACAGCGGAAATATTTGTGGCACAATTGCGAAGGCAAGGGTTTAAGGGTTTCCTGCTCGTAAATGCCTTCCCTGGCTTTGGCGATCATCCTCTCCGAGATGTCCGTTGCCAAAATCTTGACGTCCGCCTTTTCTATGTCAGGCAGGGCTTCCATCAGGGTGATGGCTATGGAATAAGGCTCCTCGCCCGATGAGCATCCGGCGCTCCATATCCTGATCTTTTCCCGGCCAAGCTTGGCAACGATCTCGTTTTTGAGAAAATCCAGATGCTCCGATTCCCGGAAAAAATGGGTCTTGTTGGTGGTCAGCACGTCCACCATGGACTGGACCTCCAGTCCGCTCTGGTCCTGTTCTATGTATTTCAGGTAGCGGTCAAAACTGCCCAGCCGCAGGTGCCGCAGCCGCTTCAGCAGCCGGGCCTTTACCAACTCCTCCTTGCCCTGGTGCAGGTCTATGCCCGACACCTTGTAGACGGTATTGCTGATATGGCGGAACTGTTTTTCCGACAATTTTAGCGAGAAAAAGTCCGCCGCGGCGTCTTGATTTATGTCTCTGACATCTGTCATCATTTTACTCTAAGTTGTCTGGTTCTGGTTTTTACCATGAATCCTTTTTCAGGACACAGGCCGCACAGTCGGTGACTACCGGTTCTTTTGCCATATGCTCTGTGCAGACCTGCGCCTGATAATACCGGAATTAAAACGTCTTGAGCAGGTTGTGGTCCCTGTCGTCCAGCGGTATCACCTTGCGGGGATCGGGCTGGATCCCAGCCGCGGCCTTGCCGCCCTTCTTGCCTTGGGCCAGGTTGTGCAAATAGTGGCCCGACTGGCTACTGACCTTTAGGGCCTGGCTGAATTCATTGGAGGCCGTCAACTTGAACCCGGCCACCATGCTCCGCATCTCCTCGGACTGGGAGGACATCTCCTCGGCGGCGCTGGCCGACTCCTCGGCGTTGGCGGCGTTCTGCTGGGTCACCTGGTTCATCTGCTCCACCGCCTTGTTCACCTGGCCAATCCCCTGGTCCTGCTGTTCCGAGGCGGCGGCAATCTCGGCCACCACCTGGCTGACCTTGTTGGTCCGCTCGTTGATCTCCTGGAAATTCTTGAGCACTTCGGCGTTGATGGCCACCCCGTTCTCCGAGTTCTTTACCGCGTCCTCTATCAGGTTAGCGGTGGTCTTGGCCGCTTCGGCGCTGCGCATGGCCAGATTGCGGACCTCCTCGGCCACCACCGCAAAACCCTTGCCGGCGTCTCCGGCCCGGGCCGCTTCCACCGCGGCGTTCAAAGCCAGCAGGTTGGTCTGGAAGGCGATCTCGTCAATGGTCTTCACTATCTTGGCGGTGGAATCTGACGAGGCCTTGATCTTGTTGATGGCGCTGGACAGACGGCTCATGCTTTCCACGCCCTTCTCCGAGCTTTCCCTGGTCTGGTCGGCCACCCCCTTGGCCTCCTTGGCGTTGGCGGTGTTCTGCTTGGTCATGGAGGACATCTCCTGCAGGCTGGAGGATACTTCCTCCAGCGAGCTGGCCTGCTCGCTGGTGCCCTGGGAAAGCGACTGGGCTCCGGTGGAAACCTGGACGCTGGCCGAGGCCACCTGCTCGGCTCCAATGGCCACCTGCTGCATGGCCTTGTCTAAATTATCGGCCGCGGTGTTGATGGCTTCCTTTATCTTTGCGTGATCTCCCTTGTAATCGCCCTTGACCCTAGCCGTCATGTCCTTGGCCGCAATACGCTCCAACGCAACAGCAGATTCATTGATTGGTCCCATTATGGCGTCCAAGGTATCGTTCACTCCCTGGATTATCCGCCGGTAATCTCCGTTATGCTTTAAAGCATCGGCCCTAGTGGAAAGTTTACCTTCCAGCGAGGCCTTAACCAGGGAATTGGCGTCCACCGTCATGGCGTTAATGGCTTCTATGCAAAGGTTCAGGCTCTGTTTGATCAGATCAAAGTCGCCGTTGTATCTCTCGTTGATCTTAGCGGGAATATCCCCCTTGCTAATCTGCTCGATGTAATCGGCAGCCATTTTCAGCGGCCCGATTACAGCATCCAGGGTGCTGTTGATGCCTTCCACTATCTTCCGGTAATCGCCCTCAAACCGCGAAGTGTCGCCCCTCTTGTCCAGCTTTCCCTCTGCCGCGTTATTGGTAAGCGTTGTGGTTTCGGATATCAAATCCTTTAATACCCCGGCCATGCCTCGGAAGGAATTAGCCAGCTCGCCGATCTCGTCTTTCTGCTCGATATCAAGGTCCTGATTGATCTGGCCCCGGGCTATGGCTTTGGCGGCGATGGTCACTTTGTTAAGAGGCTGGCTGATCGACCGGGAAAGGAAGAACCCGATGATGAATGACAGCACGAAACCGAATATGGTAAATATCAGGGTCATGGTCTGGCTGGTGGTCTGGGCGTTATCGGCTTTCTTCATGGCCCCCTCCATAACCTGGCCCACTTCCAGTTCGGCCTTCACCGCCAATTCAGCTGTGCTCCCTCCAAGTTCATCCAGGGTCAACATCAGATCATGCAGTTTCTGCTCGTCGGAGGTAAGGATCTTGTCACCCTGGGACAGCGTTTTTTTCTGCACCCGGATGATCTCCGCCGCCACGGTTTCATACTTGGCATGTATCTCCTCGGCCTCCTTGATCATCTCCCGCAGTTTTCCGTTAGTAGTGGCCTGGATGGTCATCTCGCTTGATGACAGGCCGTTAAGGATGCCCCCGGCATATTTGTCAAATTCATCCGAAGATCTCTTGAACTTCTGTTCCAGGTCGGCCAGTTGGTCGAACTCGTTCTCCAGCATTACCGAAGCCAGTATGTCCTGGCCCACAATTATCTGGTATTTCATCTCCATCACCGCGTCGCTTAACGGCATCTCCTTGTATAAAATGTTGTCGGATTCCCTGCCCATGGTGCTGATGCCGTTTAAGCCCACCAGCCCCACTATCAGGGTAATGACTGCCACCACCAGGAAGCCGCCGATGAGCTTGGTCCCTATTTTCATGTTCTTAAGCATTTCTTTCTCCTTGATATCAGATGTTATTTGTTATTTTTCGTCGTTTGCCTGGCTGGTGGCTTTTTTAAGACTGATGATGTCCTTGGCGGTGATCACTTTTTCGATGTCCAGCAGCAGCCGCACCTTGCCCCCGGATTTTCCCACCCCTAGAAGATAATCGGTATCTATCCCGGCCCCAAATGACGGAGTGTCCTCTATCTCGCCGGCCGCAATGTTGGCCACCTCCGAAACCCGGTCCACCAGGATCCCCATCATGATGGTGGAGGTCTTGATTACTATGATGCAGGTTTCATCTGTGATCTGGGTGTGCTCCATTCCGAACTTGACCTTGAGGTCCATCAGCGGATGGATCTTGCCCCGCAGATTGATCACCCCCCGGATGAATTCCGGCGTCCGGGGGACTGGTGTGATCGACATCCGGCCGATGATCTCCTGAACTTTTAGGATCTCCACCCCGTACTCCTCGCTCTCCAAAAAGAAGGTCAGATACTTTCCGGCCCGGCTGTCTAACCTGGCCTCTTTGATGGCGGCATTCAGGGACTGGCTGCTTTGGGCAACCGTCGCATTGTTCATTATATGGTCCTCCTATTGATTGGTTTTTAAGGTTATTATAAATATATGCTATTCCGGCAGATGGTCCGGCCCTTTTATATCCGGCAAGATCCTAAACCCGGGTTACGGTCATGGCTGCGGTTATCAGACCCTTGATATCCAATATCAGGCCCACCCGCCCGTCTCCCATTATTGCCCCTCCGGCTATCCCCGGCACCTTTCCCATATTGTTGCCCAGGGATTTTGTTACCACCTGGTTCTGGGCCATCAGATCGTCTACAAAAAGCGCGCAGCGTTGCACTCCTTCTCCGACTATGACCAAAAGTCCTTCGGTTAAACTGGTTTTGGCCCCGGCCACTCCGAACAGCCGGTGCAGCCGGAACACCGGAAGCATCTGCCCCTTAAGGTCAAGCATTTCGGCCTTTCCTTCCACGGTATGGATGTCGGCGGCGGCGGGCCGGAGGGCTACCTGGATGTTGGCGGTGGGAAGGATGTATTTCTCCCCGCCCACCCGCACCACCATCCCGTCGGTGATGGTCATGGTCAGGGGCATCCGCAAAGTAAAGGTGCAGCCCTGCCCTTCGGCGTTCTCTATCTCTATCCGGCCATGCAGTTCCTCTACCGCCTTGCGCACCACATCCAGCCCCACTCCGCGCCCGGATACTTCGGTCACCTTTTCGGCGGTGGAAAAGCCCGGCTGAAATATCAGCTGCCAGACCTCCTGGTCGTTCAGTTTTTGGGCGGGTTCTATCAAACCCCGTTCAATGGCCTTTTTTTCGATCCGGCCCCGGCTCAAGCCCCGGCCATCGTCTTTTATTGTTATCAGAATGTTTCCCTCGGAATGGCCGGCCTCCAGACAGATGCGTCCGTCACCGGATTTACCAAGCCGGCGGCGATCTTCGGGCGTTTCTATTCCGTGGTCGATGGAATTGCGGATCATGTGGATCAGGGGATCGGTGATCAGGTCCACCATATTGCGGTCGATCTCGGTCTCGGCCCCTTCAGATATGAAGTTCACCATCTTTCCGTTCTTCCGGGCCAGGTCCCGGGCCAGCCGGTTGAGCTTTTGGAAGGTGGCCTTAAGCGGCACCATCCTCAGGTACATGGAAAGGTCCTGCAACTCCCGCACGATCTTTCCGGCATGGGATATTTTCTTGGCCAGGCCGTGATGGCCCCCGTTAAGGACTATATCGTCCTGGGAGACCATTGACTGGGCTATCACCAGCTCGCCCACCATGTCCAATAGTTTATCTAACCTGTCTATCCGGATCCTGACCGAAGAATCGGATTGTTCATCGGAGTTTTTGCCGTTATTGCCGTTCTGATCCCCGCTGGCGATATCGCTTTTTTGCGTCAGCCATTCCTTAAAACCAGGCTGGGGTGCCAGGGCGGCTGGAGAGACCGAGACAGGAGCAGTTTGGCCGGAGGTCTCCAAAGATTTCAAGGCCGCCATTACCGGCTCATACTGATCCGGCAGCACCACCGGCTGGCCGGGGGAGGCTGTTTTTAACCGGGTTAAAATATGTTTCAATACGTCAAGCGATTTCAGGGCCAGATCGGCATTGCCGGCCGAATATGCAGTCTTCCCGTCCCGCACCCTGGCCAAAACCGACTCCACCGAGTGGGCCATTTCCATGATGCAGTCCAGGTTGATGAACGACGCGGTTCCCTTGATGGTATGAAAGGCCCGGAAGATGGTGTTCAAAAGCTCTTGGTCGTCGGGGTCTTTTTCCCAGCCCAGCAGGGCCGATTCCGCCTGGGCCATATATTCCAGGTTCTCGGTCACGAACTCGGATAGCAATTCCGCATCCAGTCCCGGCGGCATTACAAAAGACACGGCCTTTGGGTCATTCCCGGCTTTCTTCCCGGCCTTTTTGCTCCCGACCTTTTGGGCCGCCGGCCGGGGATGTTCCATGGCCAATTCCAAAAGCACGCCGATCCTGGTCAGCCCTATCCGGCAGGTCTCAGGATCATGTCCGGACATGGCTTCGGCGGTATCCAGGGCATCGTTCAGCAGACTTTTTTGTCTGCCCTGCGATCCGGTTATGGAAGCCCTGATTCCCTTTTTGAAATCATCCAACCCTTCAAGGTTTTCAGGGTCAAGCCCGATAAGTGTTATGGCCAGTTGGTTCAGGTTCACGTTTGTTTTGATTTTAAATTTCAGATTTAAAGTGATCTTTACTGATGGACGCTGCAATCCGTCTGCATCTCCGCCTGCCCCAGTTCATTGGAAATATTTAAACAAATTTTTTACCCCGGACGGTGTGTTGTTTTTTATTCTACCCCCAGGCTCTTCAGGGCATTTCTCAGGGTGTCCCCAGACACCGGCTTTTCAAAATAAAAAGCCGCGCCTAAAACCTGGGCTTTTTCCATTACCTTGGGACTGCCGTAGCCGGTTACCAAAATGACATGGGTTTGGGCGCAGTATTCCTTGATGTACTTAATTATTTCCAGTCCCTCCTCGCCGGTCACCCCGGTCAGCCGTAGGTCAACGATGGCAGCATTGTAGATATTTTTCTTAAGCAGGTCTTCGGCCTCGCCCATAGTCTCGGCCGTGTCCACTGTGATATCCTTGGTTTGCAGCAATTTTTTAAAGGCCATTAAAATTGCCGCCTCATCATCCACGATTAATATTCTTTGACTCACCTTGTGCGCTCCTATGTTTTGATGGTTAATAATTTTCTTGGAATGGAACAATCATATGTGATACACAATTCATGCCATCTGTATCCGCAATTGGCAATGCAATGCCCTGCAGAATATTGTGAAAATAGACGCTGCTGCGATTATCAGGAACAAATCTAAAAATGATAATAGATTATCAGAAATAAAAAGCCGCCCCGCAAAATGCGGGACGGCTAATGGCGTTTTTATCCATAGCCCAGCCTTTTTTATCCGCCGAGCACCTCCGCTAAAGCTACGGCACTTGAAGAAAGCAAGCAGCGTAAATGGAAGCCATAGCGTAGGAGAAAGGGCCGGGCAAATGTTATTATGGGTTTATTTTGTATTTCTTCATTTTCCGGTATAAGGTCGGACGGGATACCCCCAACGCCCGTGCCGCAGATACGGTATCGCCGTTGAATTGGGCCAGGATGTTCTTAATATGAGTTCCCTCGGCAGCCCCGATGGTTTTGCCGAAGTTTTCAGCGCTGTCCCCGGGTTCCATAGCCCTTTCCAGTCCGGTGAAATGCCTGGCCTCCAGTTCGTCGCCCTGAGCCAGCAGGATACCCCGCTCCAAAATGTTTTTCAGTTCCCTGATATTGCCGGGCCAATTGTAGGCTTTTAGCATTTTGATCACCTCAGATGGTATTCCCGGCTGGTGGTAATTCAAAGTGAAAAGCAGGTATTTAACCAGCCCCTCCAGGTCTTCCTGTCTTTCTCTTAAAGCCGGTATGTAAATGGGAAAGACATTGATCCGGTAATAGAGGTCCAGCCTGAACCGGCCCTGTTTGGTCTCTTCCAATAGATCCCGGTTGGTGGCGCAGATCAGCCGGAAGTCGCTGTGGCGCAGCTTGACCTCCCCCAGCCGCCGGTATTGCTTTTCCTCTATCACCTTTAGAAACTGGGCCTGGGCCGCCAAGTCCATGTCGCCGATCTCATCCAGAAAAAGAGAGCCTCCGTCGGCGACTTCCACTAGACCGGGACGGTCCTGGTGGGCCGAGGTGAAGGCGCCCTTGGCATGGCCGAAAAGTTCGCTGTTCAAAAGATCGCCTTTTAGGGCCGAGCAGTTCACCTCCACAAATGCCTGGCCGCTGCGGGCGCTGTGATCGTGGATCCAACGGGCCAGCACTCCCTTGCCGGTGCCAGTCTCCCCGTGAAGGACCAGGGCGCTGTCCTTGCCGGCAGCCACGCTGGCGAACTCCAGCGCCTTTTTCATGGCCGGCCCTTTGCCGAAAAAGGGTTCCTGTTTTTTGTCCATCAGCCTCCGGACGGTATCCTGGCGGCGCAGGCCTTTCAGCTCCATGCTTTTTCTCAGGTACACCTCAAGCTCGCCCATGTCCGTGGGCTTGGTCATGAAATTATCGGCACCCAGCTGCATGGCTTTTACCGCCAGCGGCACATCGCCTTTTCCGGTTATCACCACCAGGGCCACATCGGCCTGACTCTGGCGGATCTCGGCGATCATCTCCAGCCCGTTGCCGTCCGGCAGGGAGAGGTCCAGCAGGATGATGTCGAAATTCTTCTGGGTCAGGGTGATCCGGGCCTGGACCAGGGTGGAGGCCGTGACGACCTCGTAGCCGGACTTGCCCAGGTATTTGGTGAAGGCGAATTGGATCGCTTCCTCGTCGTCGATCAGCAGTACTTTCGGCGTCATCTCAATCTCCGTAATATAATGGCAGGGTGAACTGGGCGGTGCAGCCCGGACCGTTCTGGTTGTTGTTTATTTCTATGGTCCCCCTGTGGCTTTCAATGATCCGCTGGCACAGAGTCAGGCCCAGGCCGGTGCCTTTCTTGCGGGTGGTAAAGAACGGTTCGAACATCAGGGGCAGGTCCTGTGGTTTTATGCCCTCACCCCGGTCAATCACTTTGACCATAACCTGCTTTTCTCCCGCCGGCAGCAATGCCACCGTTACCTCATGATGATCGGAGGTATGCTGGGAGGCGTTGTCCAATAGGTTGATGATCACTTCCTGTATCTTGGTGCCGTCCGCAAACACAAAGCTTTCGGGCATAAGGCTGTTGTCAAGCCTCAATTTAAGACGCGTTTCCGGCTGGGCTTCCTTCCAATAATTCACTGCGGCCCCGGCCAGTTCCTTAAGCGATTCCTTTTTGAACAACGCCGGCTGGATGGGCTTGCCCAGTTCCAGCAGTTCCTTCATCAGCTGGGATAGCCGGTTGACCTGAACCTTGATGTGATCCAGGTACTCCTGGTATTCCGGCCGGCCCTCCATTTCCTTGGCCATGGCCTCGCTTAGGGACTGAATGGCGTGCAGCGGATTGCGCACCTCGTGGGCCACCCCAGAGGCAATGCTGCTTAAAAGTTTTATCTTTTCGATCTCTCTTATCTTATGTTCCAGGTCCACTCGTTCAATTTCATATCCCAGATAATGGGCAAAGATATCCAACAGATGCATCTCCTCCTGACTGAAGATATGGGTCCGGTAGTCGAATATACAGATCAAACCCAGCACTTTTCCGCTCCGGTTCTTGAACGGCACTCCCAAATAGGCATTAATATCGTATTGCTGGATCAGGGGAAACGACGGGAACAGCTTTTGCAGAGAGTCGTTTACTTCCAGGGGCTCGCCTTTTTCAAATACCACCTGGCAAGGGGTCCCCTCTAACGGGGATTCCAGGTTGTTCTGCATCCGCCCTTCGGACAGGAATGAAACGGTGTTGATCTTGCCGTCTTTCAACAACTGAACCATAAGGTAGGGGACGTTAAGGATTTGGGTCAGATCCGTGACCACCCGGTCGCAAACGCTCTGGAAACTTTCGCCCAGCGAGGTGGCAATACGGTATACGGCGCCCAAGGCCTCCTGCCGTTTTTGCAGCACCTGCTCAGAAATTTTGCGGTTGTTAATATCGCTGAGAATGCCCAAAAATTCCTGCCGCTGGCCAATATCCCTTATAATGAACATATCCTGAAACCATTCATAGTGTCCGGCCTTGTGCTGCCACCTGTATTCAATGATTTCTTGTTTGTTAAGGGTCGCATTTTTAAACTTTTCCATTACCCGGTTGTAATCATCCGGATGCAGACGTTTTCTCCAAAAATCCGGTTGGGAAATAAATTCATCTGACGTGAATCCCGTTAATTCAACTACGTTGCCGCTGATCCAGTTGGCGTCGCTTTCCTGATTGACTTTTGAAGTGTAAACCGCTACCGGCATTGATTGGAGTATTAAACCTTTTTGCGCTTCGCTTTCCCTCAAATTATATTCAATCTTTTTGCGTTGTATGGCGGCGGCAATATGGTCCGAAACGAACATCAGCATGTCCTTATCCTTGTCGCTGTAATGTTCTCCCTTTTTATAGCTTTGAACCACCAATACGCCTATCGCGCTTCCCCCGGCTATCAGCGGCACCCCCAGCCAGTTGTGGGATAATGTGCCCACGGTGCTGACATCCCCCCGCTCGCTCATTTCCTTATAGAGGCTGGGCGAGACCAGCAGCGGGGACTTGGTTTTCAGCACATATTCGGTCAAACCCCTTCCTATCGGCCGTATTTCGGGGTGGGGATCAACCTCGTCCACGAAATACGGGAAGTTCAACATGCTTTCGTCATCGCTGACCAGGGCAATGTAGAAATTATGGGCCGGTATCAGCTCGGACACGATCTGGTGAATATGTTCATACAAGTCCGCCAGATCCACCGAAGAATTGGTGACCTGGGATATGGCATAGAGTATGGTCTGGAGTTTTTCACTTTTTTTACGTTCGGAGATATTCCGAACTATGCACTGGTAATATAACTTGTCATCTATCGGGATGTTCCTCAAACTGACCTCTACCGTGAATTCTTTGTTTAATTTATTCCGATGAACCGCCTCAAATATTCTTCCGTTGCTCGCATCCAAGCCGTCTATCCTTTGTTGCATTTGCTGGCGGTTCTCGCCTGCGACAATATTGTCCAGATTCATCCCTACCATCTCCTGCTGGGTATACCCATAGCTTTGTAGGGCCCGGTCGTTCGCTTCTATGATGTTGAAATCACCGTCATGCAGGATGATTATGTCGTTGGCGTATTTCACTATGTAATCAAAATGCTTGAGCAAGGTTTCGTGTTCCAGTTCCAGCTGATACAGCTTTTTATAATAATCCCTCCTCTGGCCGATCGAGATCGCCATTATCATGGTCCCGGTAAGCAATATCAGAGCGGTGATCGCCGAAAAGATCGCCCAGCCCAGAAAGCGCAGCTGGGCATAGGCCTCGCTGATGTCGGTCTTGGCCACTAAGTACCACGAAGTGCCGGGAACACGCCTGATGCCGGATAAGGCCTTGTTCTTGTTGAAATCATAATCCTCAGCCACCCCGTCGCCGTTGTTGAAGGCTTTGATCGTAGCCTGGTTCTTTGAACTTAAATTGAACTTGCCCGTAAGGGCAGTTCCTCTTTTGTTCGGCAAGTCGCTCAAATTGATCAACTGGTCGCCCTCTCGCCGCAACAGCATGGCGGCCGAGGTCTTGCTGGGCACTGGCCATAATTGGATCAGCGGGAAAAGGTAATCCTCGGAATTAATTCTCAAGACAATTACCGCTATGACCTTCTTGTCTTTAGCGTTTATCACAGGGAGCATCACGTCCATGTGTACCACGTCACAACTAGTGCAGCGGTAGAAGTCGTTGGTCAATATCTGCCTCTCCTTGGCCACCTTCTGGGCAAAGTTGCGTGTTTCCGGACCGGCAGCGCTGATGTCATCAAGATGCGAAGCCAGCAAATGACCCTGAGGATCAAGTATCATTGAGTTGTGGTAAGTGCCGTGACGCAGCCAGCCTTCCAGCCTTTTCTCAATTGTTTTCTTAAGTTCTGGATTGTTCGGGTTTTTTATCCATTCCGATAAATATTTATTAACCAAAGGGCTGTCATATATCTCGGTGGCATCGTAGTGCCTTTCCTCCATCCACCGTGCTAATTGGAGCACCTTGATCTCGGTTATGGTATGAAGTTCGGCCCGCTTGTATTGCTTGAACTGCCTGGCTTGGTAGTAATATAACAAACCCCCGGCCGATATCAGAAAAAGAGACATCAGCGCCAACGCCAGCAGTTGGGTTTTATGCGTTTTAAGCCGTTCCTTGTTCAACATAATATTTTCTTTCCGGTAAATGGTTTATTCCCTTGAAACATATCGTTTGATTTTGACACAAACCACACGATTATGCAAGGTCTCGATCTATTAAATAAGACCAGATCTTAGCATACTTATTGACAAAGCTTAGGATTAGGTGCTAAAATATGGTGTTTTATGTTGGTGTTGCAAATTTGAACGATAATTCTTATTACCTTCATAAGGCCCTTAAGCTGGCCTGCAAGGCGGCACTGATCAACGAAGTCCCGGTGGGGGCCGTGGTGGTTCATGATTATAAGATCATCGGGAGGGGCTGGAATCAGGTGGAGGCTCTAAAAGACGCCTCGCAGCATGCCGAGATGATCGCCCTAAAGCAAGCCGCTAAAAAACTGGGCCGCTGGCGGCTGACCGGCTGCACCCTGTATGTGACCCTTGAGCCCTGTGCCATGTGCGCCGGAGCCATGGTGCTGTCGAGGATTGACCGGCTGGTTTTTGCTGCGCCTGACCCCAAGGCTGGGGCCTGTGGTTCGGTTTTCAATATTACCGAGGATAAGCGTCTCAACCATCGGATCAAGGTGGAGCGGGGATTGCTTGCCAAAGAATCCTCACTCCTCTTGAAAGATTTCTTCAAAAAACACCGTTCTTAAAAACCCCTGAAATCTGTTATCCAAACACCATTATCTACAAGCGGAGAGTTGCCACCGCCTCAAAGAAAGAAATATAATAGCGGCGGGGTCCCGCCGCCCCAAGCGGAGGTGAGCCGAGTTGCCACCGCCGGAGGCGGGGTCCCGCCCAAGGCTGGAAAAGCGCACGACAAATTATTTACTGGGTTTCAATTAATTGTTGATTAAATAAGCGGAGAGTTGGCCGAGCTGGTCGAAGGCGCACGACTCGAAATCGTGTATTCCGTGATGAGCGGGATCCGGGGTTCGAATCCCTGACTCTCCGCCAGTTTATTATGAGAACCCCAGATCAACGAAGTTGAAGGGTTCTCCGCCGGAGGCAAGGCGCTGAAGGCAAGCGGAGGCGG
>JAGVNJ010000077.1 GCA_020053305.1 Candidatus Edwardsiibacteriota bacterium
ACAGAAACGGCCCCATCATGTACGGAGTTATTTTAAGCATCCCAAAGCGTCCTATGCTGCATAACTCTTCACATATTTATTTGCCGGAGTAATATTATACCAATCGTCAGGAATGAATATCTACGTTGTGTTTCCATATCACTTACCTCCGGGATTGTTTATTTCAAAATTCCTGCCCCGCAAATAGGCCTCCATGATATAGCCGATTCCGATGAACACCGGCAGGGTGAACAGCGTCCTAAGCAGGGAAAACTTTAAACCCAGAAACCCGATCTCGAAGGTCAGCATCGGTATCTTTAATGTCGAGAAGGCCCCCAGATAGATGAAGATATTCTTGATGCTGCAACCCTTCTTCCACAATATGTAGGCCACCGGAAAGGCCCCGTAAAGCGGCCCGGCCTGTAGCATGGCCAGCAGGATGATCCAAATGGTGCCCATCAGACCGGACTCAGCACCGATATGCCGTTCTATTTTTTCCTTCGGCGTCCAAACATCTATCAGCCCGATCAGGACGAACATCAGCGGCAAAAAGGTGATCATCTCGGAGAAGAAGGCCCAAAAGTTCTTTCCCGCGCCCAGGCCGAAGGACCATCCGGTAAAGCGGGATATCAATAAGGCCAGCCCGAACAGGACCACCAGCAGATATTCGCCCAGCCCTAATTTTTGGATTGTTTTTTTCACATGAATACCCTCATCAGCAGGCCGATCAACAATGCTCCCGCCAGGCTTAGCCCGTTCCTCAGCAAGGCGGCCTTTCCCCCAAAATATTTAATCTCAATGGGGAGGGTTAGAATCCCCACCATCATCAAGGTGGTGATGAATACCGCAACTACCGCATAACCCACGCCGCTTTTCAGCAGCAGGGCAGCCAGAGGGAAGGCCACAAAGCCGGGGATCAGCGCTATCGAGCCGATCACGGCGGCAATGGCGCAGCCGGCCATACCGGAGTTGGCCCCCAGCCATTTGACCAAGGTCTCCTTGGGGACCAGATAGAGCGCGATGCTGACCAGAATCAGAACGTTGAGCAACATCGGCAATATGCCCAGGAACATCTTATAGCTCTTCTTAAGGCCTTCCAGAGTCTTTCTCCGGTCAGCCAAGGCTGATGCCAGAAGCGCAACAGCAGTTGCAATAATAAGAATCAACATAAATTGTTAAATAATTGGGACTGTTCCACAGAATTGCCCATGCGACTGTGCTTGGCAACTAAAAGCATTCCGTGGGGTGAAACTCGCCGGGGTCATTGGGTGAAAAACTCTAAAAATAAAACCTGGCCCAAAACTCCGCCTTGCTTTCATACTGCTTGCTGCCATACTCGGTGCTTATTCCTCCGGCAAAAACAGCGGGCCAAAACACGAATTCCAGATTGGTTATCGGTTTATAGCTGAACGGCAGACCGGCTGAATAGCTGTGATCTTCAAGATTATAAAGCAACTGAACGGCGGGCGTAAAGTACAACCAGTTAAACGGCTCCTGCCATGATACTTTAAGGTATAAATACTCCCGCATCAGGTTTGGATTGCTGAAATACGTTTTACTGGTATTCAGGGCACCGGAGACGGCAATATTGTTTCCCGCGGCAACAGCGTTTGCCAAAAAGTCATGGTACTCTTCAAATTCAGCTTTGCTTAACCCGGCCCCATTCCGGTAGTATTCCCCGATAGTGGTTATGTTCCAGCTATTCAGCCATCGGAACCCGAAAAGGGAAGATGAACCGCCAACGTTTTCTGTCTGCAGGCTGTCGTTCAGGATAAAATATCTTGGCTGGCTGATGAAACGGCTGTACTCGCCGTGGATCTCCAGGCTGGGAATAACATTCCGGGAAAAATCAATACCGTATTTTTTGGGATTTCTCCGGCTGTAATATCCCATCAGATCTATATCTGTGTTCCACCAAAGCAAATAAATCTTTCCGGCGATATCGGTATTTTCCGCTTCCGCTACTTTGCCGTTGATGGTGTTCTCTGAAGGCGACAGTATCAGATCAATTGAAATATTATTAAGCGCCTTTCCGGTAAAACTTTTGGTATATTGGTAATTCATGGACAAGAGGCCCGATTGCGACTGATCGGGGTTCTCCGGGTCCTTTTTGGGGTTGACATACCCCACCGGATTGAAGGCGTAGCCTTTGCCCCAATTGAACATCTTTTGCCCCAGCAGCAGAAAAGAATTGTCTGATATGCTTACATTTCCATACAGCTCATACAGGTCAAAGTCCGCCTGGCTGGAGCCATAATACATCGAATAGGTCTTTAAATGAACCCCGACATTTCCGGTCTGGTAGTCCCCGTTCAAATAAAAGTCGGCCCGGTACGATGACAGGACATCGGACAAAGGCCGGTTGTAATACTGCAGGGCATACAGGGCTGAACTGTTTCTGCTTTTTATCAGGGAATGCCTGGCATCAAGGTTGCCGCTTAACTCCAGGGTCTCTTTTTGAGTCTCCGCCGGAGGTATCTCAAAAGCAGGCTCTTCGGCCCGGGCAACCGCGCCGAAGAGCAACAAGCAGAATAACCCCGTCAAAACCCTCATTTTCTTAATCCCTCAAGTCGGGACATATAGTTTATGGTAAACACCTCTTCCTTGAAGGTCCTTGGTTTCACCTGGGAATAGATCATGGTTGAAAGGTAGCCCTTGTACAGCGGGCTGTATGTTTCTATGACCGACGGCCGCACCACCCCCTGGCCAAAGTCCTTCAGCTCCTTAAACTCCAGGGTTTTTATCAGCATTCCGCTGGCGGAATAGCACTCCACTTTTTTCAATGTCTCGTCCTTGGCGGCCCACATCTTGAGCTTGTCATAGGCCACGGTTTTGTTCTTGGCTTTTAGCGTCAGGATATATTCCGATTCCGATTCCTCCGTCTTTTCGACATCGTATTCCGCGTTGTAATCAACCTGCATGATATCGGCGTTGTTGAACACCCCTCCGGTGATGGATTGCAGGCTGGTTATGCGTATCGGCTTGCCCACGTTGGGTATATACAGCCACATGTTTTCGCCCAGCCGCAGGGTGGTCCGGCCCTTTTCGCTGGCCGGGGAAAGGTACAGCATGGCCACCTTGTCCTTTCCCTTCTTTGCGGTATAAAATACAAACTCCTTTTTCCGTCCGTTGGGCTCTGCGTTGATCAGCTTCCGGTACGACTCGTAGCTTTCCGGCATCAGCTTTTCGTCGATCCTTTTCAGCAGCTGGTTGCCGTCTTGGGCCAGGGCCGGGCCTAAAGCGGAGGCCAACCACAGCGGCAACAATAATAGCATTCTTTTCATCGGAATTCCTTTCTGATTATACATGCCTTAACGCCTCCACCGGCTCCATTTTTGACGCCTTGAGCGCCGGCTGCAGGCTGGCCAAGGCAGAAATGACGACCACTATGATCAGGGATAAAATTATTTCCGCCGTGGGTATCTGCGGGGACAGGGAAAGCTTCATCATCCCGAAAACGAAGTTCAACTTCGCCGCCGCCACGATCATCAGAAGCCCCGTTCCAAAAATGATCCCGGCCAGGGCGCTGAAAAAGCCAAGCAGGAGGCCTTCGGTCAGGAATAGCGCCAGGATCTTAGAGGGCGGCGTCCCGATGGAAGCGATGGTGCCGATTTCTCCGATCCGCTCATAAACGGACATCATCATGACATTGAGGATGCTTATCAAAACGATGGACACCAGCACCAACCTGACCACCATGATCAGCAGGGTCACAATTTTTACAATGCTGGAAAAGGGCGATAACTCCTCCCAGGAATGAACCTCAAATGCCGGTTTGCCCGAGTTCTCCCCTGGGATTTGGGCCAATTCGCCCTTAAGCCGTGAATATACCTTCTTTAGCTTGTCAAAATCATTCAGCTTTACGGCTATTTCGGTGATCTCCCCGTTCTCGATCCTTAAAAGGGAAACCGCATCATCAATGTGAATGTAACCGTCCTTGCCCTGCGGACCAAGTATATTTTCCGAAATACCGGAGATTTTAAAGGTTACTCCGTTTACCGAACCGTCCTTGTTGGTGGCCACCAATACGGCATCGTCCCCGATTTTAAGGTTCATACCCGCGGCGATATTGGCGGGAATGACAATCGACCCCGGCTGGACGAAGGTTTTGGGGTCGGAATTCCCCTCTTTTATCCTTTCCGTCAGGGCCGGACAGGTGTTGCTTTCTTTCTCGGGATAAACTGCGGTTAACCGCATGCTGGTGGTCTGGACAAAATTGCTGATCATCGCCCCGAACCTGATCCTTTCCGAATAGACTTTCACTTCGGGGTTGGCGTCCAGCAGCGATTTTATCTTGTTCAAGCCCTGCTCCGGGATGACAATATCCAGCGGCAGATTATCCATCGAACCGACATACCCTTTCTTGTGGATCTGGATGTCGCCCAGGTTGGAATTGGTGATGGTGCCTATGACTTCGTCTTTGAACGAGGCTCCTATCCCTCCGAAGATTATCACCAGGGCCACGCCCACCGCTATCAGCGACGAGGTCAGCAGCGTCCGGCGGGTGTATCTTAACAGATTGCGCCAGGAGATCTTTATAATGTTCTTCATTTTACGCCTCCCCCGGCGGTTCCGTTTGCCTGGACTTTGGTTATCAATCCGTCCTCCATGGTGTAGACGATCTCGGCCTCGCCTACTATTTTCTGGTCATGGGTGGCAAAGATGAAGGAGGTATTGAATTCTTTCTTCATCTGGTGCATCAGCCCGATTACCTTATAGGCCGTGTCATGGTCAAGGTTGGCCGTGGGTTCGTCCGCCAAAACCAGTTTGGGATCCATGACCAAAGCCCGGGCAATGGCCACCCGCTGCTTCTGGCCCCCGGAAAGCTGGGAGGGGTATTTATTCCTCTGGTCGGCCATCCCGACCCGGTCCAGCATGTCATCAATCCTTTGTTTCCGCGATTTCAGGGCTATGTCCTGGACCATGATCAAGGGATATTCCACGTTTTCATAGACCGTTAAAACCGGAATCAGGTTGAAGTTCTGAAAAATAAACCCGATGTTATCGCCCCGGAATTTTGCCGAAGTCTTCCGGTCCATCCGGTTGACCTCCACCCCGGCCACGGTGACGGTTCCCTCGGTCGGTTTGTCAAGGCAGCCGACCAGATTCAACAGGGTGGTTTTCCCGCTGCCGGACGGCCCCACAAAAGAGATGAATTTGCCCTTTTCCACCGTCAGATTTATCCCCTTAAGGGCCTGTACCGTAACATCTCCGGCCAGGTAATCCTTCCTGACATTAGCAAGCGAAAGTAAGCTCATTTCATTGTCCCTCCTTTAATTTTAGCCGTAATCTCTAATGGCTTCCGGTTTATTTGTCGTCAAACATTTTCAGTAATTGTTCCAATTTCATCTTACGTTCGGCAATCACTGCTTTCCAGGCTTTAAGGGATTTCTGCCCGGCTGCGGTAATGCGGTAACAACGGCGGGCAGGGCCTGAATTTTTAGTATCCCAGACAGACCGGACCAGTTTGTTTGATTCCAACTTTCTTAGCGTCCGATAAACGGCAGCTGGGTCGGCCGGACCGTCAAACAGCCCCGACTCCCCCAGCCTCTGCATCAGTTCATAACCATACCCCGGCTTTTCCTTAAGCAATAGCAGCAGGCTTGGCACAACGAACCGGGGGGTCCGGCGGCTATGGCAGTCGCATCCAACCGGAGCTTTTACGGGACGGCGTTCGGCATCAGAGTTATCAGCGGTCATCCATCTCCTTATTTATATGTATTAGACATATATATGATACAAAAGGTTTAAACAAAAGTCAAGGGGTTGAGAGCAATTGATGAAACCTCCATGGGCCAAGCAGTCCCTGAAACAAAAAGAGACCGCCGATAGTCGTTGACAGCGAGACGGCCTCCTGTTATAAACCGCGGTTAGGCCACAATTCGACTTTCTGTTTTCACGGCCATCTGCGGATCCAAACTGTTCAGCACCGAGCAATATTTTTCCTTTACCAGAAGCAGGACTCCATCCAGAACCTCCAGGGAAACATTGGCCTGCACCTCGAAAGTCAGGGTGATGCTTTTAAATTTTTTGGGGTGTTCCGCAGCCCGTTCCCCATCGGCCAGCACCCGGAGTTTGGTGACCGCTATCCGCTTTTTAACCAGCACCTCCAGCAGATGATTGCTCATACAGGCAGCGGCGGCCGCCAGCAGCAATTTGGTGGGAGAAAACCCGGCCGGAATTTTTTCCCGCCGGGATTCCACAATTATGCCGTGGCCCTCTTCATCCTGGGCCAGGTATTGCATGTCTTTGGTCCAATCAATTACCACCTGCATGTTGGTCCTTTCGGATACAAAAATATGTTGAGGATATGCAGCGCCGGCGTTAACGGGCAAGAACTGTTTTTCAAATAACGTTGTTAAAACAACCAGCCATAAATCATTCCGGTAAAGGTAGCCATTATTACCACCAGGGAAATATATACCATCGTCTTCTTTGTGCCCAGAACTGTGCGGATCACCAGCATGCTGGGTAGCGACAAGGCCGGGCCGGCCAACAGCAATGCCAGGGCCGGGCCTTTGCCCATTCCCGAGCCCAACAGACCCTGAAGGATGGGAACCTCGGTCAGTGTGGCAAAGTACATAAAGGCCCCGACGATGGAGGCAAAGAAGTTCGCCCCCAGGGAATTGCCTCCCACCAATTTAGCCACCCAGGCCGAGGGAATGATGCCCTCATATCCCGGCCGGCCCAGAAAGAACCCGGAGGCCAGCACCCCGAACAGCAGCAGCGGAAATATCTGTTTGGCATAACCCCAGGCCGACTCGAACCAGGTTCCGGCCTCGCCCTTGTCGGTGGCGGTAATTACCGAAAGCCCGATGACCGCAGCGCCGAAGGGAATAAGCGGTTCGTGGGAAAAGATGATGGAAAGAACTGCCACTACCGCTCCGGTAATAGTTATCTTCCACCAGGCGATGTCAAACCACTTGTACAACACCCAGCCGAATATTATGGCCGAGGTGCTTGTTAATATCCACTTAATGGAATACATGGCCTGCCAAAACCCGCCGGCGCCTTGGGGTTTGCCCCAGTTGCTGAAGATCAATATGGCTACCATCAGCCCGAAATATACCACGTTCTTCCAAAGCCGCCGTTTGGTTTCGGCTACGGGCATCTCTACCATGTTCTGGGTCCGCTTGGCCTCGTCCTTGCGGAAGATGAAATGCATCAACAGGCCGATCACCACGCTGAAGACTACCGCCCCCACCGCCCGGGCGATGCCCATCTCCGGCCCCAGCACCTTGGCGGTCAGAATGACGGCCAGCACATTGATGGCCGGGCCGGAGTACAAAAAGGCGGTGGCCGGACCAAGCCCCGCGCCGGTGTTGTATATCCCGGCGAACAGCGGCAGCACCGTGCAGGAGCAGACCGCCAGAATGGTGCCCGACACCGAAGCCACGCCGTAAGCCAGCGCCTGGTTGGCCTTGTGCCCCAGGTAGCGCAAAACCGATTCCTGGCTGACGAACACCGTGATGGCTCCGGCGATGAAGAAGGCCGGGATCAGGCACAACAGCACATGCTCCCGGGCATACCACTTGGTCAATTGCAGCCCCTCAACAATGGCGTTATCGAACCTGGGCCAGCCCACCGGCAGATAGAAGAAGGCCAGAAAGCCTCCCACCATCCATAGCAGGTATTTGTATTCTTTTTTCCAATCCACGATGTAATTTCCCCTCTCTTTATCTGGCCGTAACTATCATATAAACCCCGCCCAGGATCACCAGTACTCCACAGATGATTTTGACGATGATCGTGCCTTTGGATCTCTCGCTCCAATTCAGGTAATGCTGGATGACCTCGGTGAAGGTCCCCGCCAGCACCAGCACCGAGCAGTGTCCGATCCCGTAGGCCAGCAGCAGCCCGGCCCCGTAAATGGGATTGGTGGAAGCGGTGCGGAAGGCCACCGCCAGCATCGGGGCCATATAGGCAAAGGTGCAGGGGCCCAAAGCTATTCCGAAGATCAGGCCCAGGACAAATGCGGCCAGCAAACCTTTTCTTTTGTACCCCGAGGCATTGGCCCCGGCCCAGGGCATGGGGATCAGGCCTATCAGGTGCAGTCCCACCAAAAAGAATATGACGGCCACAAAATAATTGCCCCACCGTCCGATGTCGCCCAACATCCGCCCCAGGGCCGCGGTTATTGCGCCGATGACCGCGATGGTGATCAGTATCCCCAGCCCGAAAAGCAATGAGATGCTGAAGGCCCGCTTGGTGGAGATCCGGCCCTGCTCGTCTACAAAGCCCACGATCAGCGGGATCGAGGCCAGATGGCAGGGGCTGAGAATTATGCTGAGGATGCCCCACAGGAACGAGGCGATCAGGGCGATGGCGGGAGCGCCCTCCACCGCATGAGACAGTTTTATGAAGACTGTTTCTATCATTTCTTGAATTCGTGCCCCAGTTCTTTCCACTTGGCCAGAATGTCTTCCCGGGAATAAAAACCCTCGTGCCGGAAAAGTTCCTTGCCTTCCGGGCTGTAGAATATCTGGGTGGGTATCACCCGGATCTTGTATTTGCTGCCTTCGTCGGCGTTCTGCCAGACGTCTATGAACACCACTTCCAGTTTTCCGGCAAAATCCTTTTTCATTTCGTCCAGGATGGGGGCCATCATCTTGCAGGGGATGCATTTTCTCGCGCCCAGGTCCACCATCCGGGGAAGCTTGACCGCTATGGGTTTCAGGCTGTCGGCCTTGACAATCGTTTTCTTTTTAACCTTGGTCTTCGTTTTGCTTTTTGTTGCGGCTTTGGCGGCGATGGAATCTTTTTTAACTGTGGTTGTTTTGACTTCCTGTGCCCCTAAGTGCATAGTCAGAAACAAGAACACCGTGGCCGTCAGAAGTGTCAAATGGTTTATTCTCATTATATCCTCTTTTTTATTGCCCTTTATGTTCTTTGCGTCTTTGCGGTTCATGAGATCAGTTTCTTGATCTGCTCCGGCGAAAGCAGGTGTCCGGTGGACTTGACTACGCCGTCTACGGCCAGGGCCGGGGTCATCATCACCCCAAAGGCCATGATATCTTTGATCTCCGTGACCTTGACTACCTCCGCTTCGATGCCCAATTCTTTGACTGCCTTCTCGGCGTTGGCGGTCAGGGTTTTGCACTTGGGGCAGCCGGTGCCCAAAATCTGGATCTTCATTTTTTAGTCCTTTTGTTTATTTGTGGTCGCAGCTGTTGGTTGTTTCCGTTATATGGCAGTTCACCCCGTTGCACTCGGCGCATTCGAACTGAATGGTGGTGTGCAGAATTCCGAACTCATGCTCCAGCAGTTCCTGGATATCCGCCAGCAGGGCGTCGCTCTGGCTGGTCATCTGGTCCTCTATCTGCACATGGGCGCTCAAGGCGTGGATCCCGGAGGACAAACTCCAGACATGCAGGTGGTGCAGGGCTTTGATGCCTTTGATCCCGCTCAGGGCCTTTTCAATTTCCCGGCTTTCGATCCCCGCCGGAGCAGCTTCCAGCAGAATGTCCGCCGATTCCTTCACCAGGCCGTAGGCCCCCTTCAGTATCATCAGCCCGATCAGGATGCTCAGTATCGGGTCTATCATCAGCCAGCCGGTGAAGCGGATGATAAGCCCGCCGATGATCACCGCCACCGAGGACAGCAGGTCGCCCACCACGTGCAGAAAGGCTCCCCGCACATTGAGGTTTTCCCGGCTGGAGGAGCGGAGGATGAAGAACCCGGCAATGTTGACGGCCAGCCCGGCCAGGGCCACCACTATCATCAGGCCGCTCTTGATCTCTGTCGGCGAGCTGAAGCGCTGCCAGGCTTCGTAAAAAATGTACCCCGACAGGACTATCAGGGTCACCCCGTTCAGCAGCGCCGCCAGGATCTCCAGCCGGTAGAAGCCGTAGGTCTTTTTGGCATTGGCCGGGGTGGTGGCAAAGCGGATGGCCAGCAGGGACAGGCCCAGCGCCAGCACGTCGGTCAGCATGTGGCCGGCGTCGGAGACCAGGGCTAATGAACCCGACAGCCAGCCGCCGGCGAACTCCACCAGCATCAGAAGCGCGGTCAGGACCAGGGTCCACTTCAACCCCTTAAGACTGTCCGCCCGGTTGTTATGATTGTGTCCGTGTGACATAGTTCATTTTCCTATATTATGCCTCTCTCCCGTTGGGGGAGAGGTGCGGAGAGGGGTCAGCAGCAGCCGGACCCCGAGCCCCCGCAATTGCAGGAGCACTCGGTTTTTCCGGCCTTCTTTTCCGGGAAGGAGATGGCTCCGGTGGGGCAGGCCGGCAGGCACTTTTCCCCGGTACCGCAGCATTCGTCGGAGTTCTTGACCTCGGCCTTGCCCTTGATAAGCTGGTACAGCTTTTTGCAGCAGGCTTTGATGCAGGCCCCACAGCCATTGCAGAGGTCCTTGTTTATGACCGGTCCTTTGAATTTCATTTATCTTCAACTTTCTATAATATTTGAAAACCCTTATTTGTGTTCTTGTTTCCGTGGTTTCGTACCAGCTACTTCCCTGGCGGCCGCAGCCTGCAGGTACAGGAGCCGGAGAGCTTCTTTGAATTGTCAACCTTGATCGGCATTCCGTCGTGCTCCCAGTCCAGTATCCCGCCGTTAAGGTTGGCGACGTTGGTAAACCCCTGTTCCATCAGATGCCTTACCGCCTCCTTGCTGCGAAGTCCCACCGAATCGGCTATGATCAGGGGGCGGTCTTTCGGCAGCTCGGCCAGGCGGTTGTTTAATTCCGGAGCGGGAAGGTAGAGCACCTCCGGGACATCGAATTTCTTGTAGGCGGTCTCGACCGGAGCCCTCAGATCCACCAGTAGCCCACCATTTTGGGCTACCTCCAGAGCCTCCTTTCCGGATAGGTGTGTTACGCCTGCTATTAACAGGCCTTTATTTCCGAAATATACATTCATGCTATCTATCATAGCAGGTGCATGGTTGTTGTCTTTAATTATTTAAACGTTTTTTAGTGAATTTCGTGGGCAAAGTATTTTTTCTTGAACCGCAGCGCCACGTTGACCAGCCCGATCATCACCGGCACCTCCACCAGCGGGCCGATCACCGCGGCGAAGGCCGCCCCGGAGTTGATCCCGAACACCGCCACCGCCACCGCGATGGCCAGCTCAAAGTTGTTGCTGGCGGCGGTAAAGGCCAGGGTGGTTGTCTTGCCATAGCCGGCCCCGGCCTTGGCCCCCATCCAGAAACTGACCAGAAACATCGCCACAAAGTAGATCAGCAGGGGAATGGCGATCCGCACCACGTCCACCGGTATCTTGACGATGTATTCACCCTTAAGGCTGAACATCACCACGATGGTAAACAGCAGAGCGATCAGGGTGATGGGGCTTATTTTGGGAATGAACTTGGAATGATACCATTCCTTGTTTTTCAGCTTGATCAATGTAAAGCGGCTGATGATGCCAGCGATGAATGGTATGCCCAGGTAGATGAATACGCTTTTGGCGATCTCTCCGATGGTGATATTGACCGCGCTGCCCTGCAGGCCGAACAGCGGCGGCAGTTTGGTGATGAATACCCAGGCGTAGACCGAGAAGAACAGCACCTGAAAGACGCTGTTGAAGGCCACCAGTCCGGCGGCGTACTCGGTGTCGCCTTTAGCCAGGTCGTTCCAGACGATTACCATGGCGATGCAGCGGGCCAGGCCGATCATGATCAGCCCCACCATGTACTCGGGGTAGGCCGGCAAAAAGATGATGGCCAGAAAGAACATCAGGACGGGGCCCACCACCCAGTTCTGCAGCAACGACAGGCCCAGCACTTTCCAGTTCTTGAAGACGTCTCCCAGTTCCTCGTATTTGACCTTGGCCAGCGGCGGATACATCATTAATATCAGCCCGATGGCAATGGGAATGTTGGTGGTGCCGACGCTGAACCTGAGGTTGAATGATTGCACCGCTCCCGGCGAAAGCCAGCCGATAAACACGCCCACAGCCATAGCGGCGAAGATCCAGGCCGTCAGATAGCGGTCACAAAAACCCAATTTGCGGGAAATTGGCTGGCTCATAAAACAATCGCTCTGATTTTATTTACTCACCATTTGCTGATACTGACCAGCTCGTTGAGCAACGACAGGAATTTTCTGCTGTCCTTGCTTTTATGCAGGCGGTAATGGACCCACTTGCCCTGGCGGCGGTCGTCTATCAACCCGGCCTCCTTGAGGATCGACAGATGCCGGGAGATGCGGGATTGTCCCATTTTGAGGGCCTCCATCAACTGGCAGACGCACAATTCCCCGCCCCCCAGCAGTTTGATGATGTTCAATCTTGTGGGATCGCCCAGGGCCTTGAATGTTTTTTCGATCTGTTTCATTTTTATTTGCGTTTTCAATGAATACGTCGATTGTTTGTTATTCCCGTGCAGACGGGAATCCAGGAAAAACATATCAATATATCTTGATATGAATATATACCAAAGCGCTCGTTTTGTCAATATATTTGTATAAATTTATGTTGAAGCCCGTCAGATTAAGTGTTATATTTAAACCTGCTACAAACATGGAATAGAGCATATGAAACTATCCCGCTGGTATGTTTTCCTGGCTGGGCTGCTGGCCGCCGCCTCGTTCTCCTTTTATCTGGCCCAGGTGCTTATCTTTCACCGGCCGCAGGACACCTTCTTCTACATGCTGCAGGACCTGGCCTTCGTGCCAGTCCAGGTGCTACTGGTGACCCTGATCTTGAACGATCTGATGGCCCGCCGGGAGAAAAAGGCCCTGCTCAACAAAATGAACATGGTGATCGGCGCCTTCTTCGGCGAGGTGGGCACTGAACTGATCGTCCATCTATCGAAGTTTGACCGGAATGCCGCCGGGTTGAGATCGCTGCTTAAGATTGAGACCGGCTGGAACGAAGACAATTTTAAACAAGCCCGGCAGAAACTTCTGTCGCAGAATTACATGATCGACCCCCGTTCGGGGGATCTGGAGATCTTGAACGAATTCCTTTCGGCCAAGCGGGCGTTCCTGCTGAGCCTGCTGGAGAACCAGAATCTGCTGGAGCACCAGAGCTTCACCGACCTGCTGTGGGCGGTGTCGCACCTGACCGAGGAACTCAAGCTGAGGAGTGATTTTGCGGAATTGCCGGAAAGCGACCTGACCCATCTGGCGGGCGACATCAAGCGGGCCTATGTCCTGCTGCTGACCGAATGGCTGGGATACGTCAGGCACCTGAAGACCGCCTACCCTTACATCTACTCTCTGGTGCTACGCTCCAATCCGCTGAACCCAGAGGCCTCGGTTACCATTAAATAGAACGCTGATATACGCAGATTTCCGTTGATCATTAACCCTCAGGCAAATGGTTATCGGCGTTGACCTGCGTCCAATAAAGAAAAATACGCTATGAGCATAAAACTTCTCTCATGGAACGTCAACGGCCTGCGGGCCGTGTTTAAAAAGGGCTTTGCCCAATGGGTGGCCAAGGCCGACCCCGGCATCCTCTGCCTGCAGGAAACCAAGGCCAGGCCGGAGCAGGTGGTGAAGGAACTGGAAACCATCAAGGGATATGATGTCCATTTTGCCTCGGCCCAAAAGCCCGGCTACAGCGGGGTGGCGCTGTTCTCCAAAGAGAAACCGCTGTCCGTCAAGCAGAGCTTCGGGGCGGCCAGATTCGATGATGAGGGACGCATCCTTCAGGCTGATTACGGAAAATTCATCCTGTTCAACATCTACTTCCCCAACGGCAAGGCCTCGCCGGAGCGCCTTAAATACAAGATGGATTTTTATGAGGCTTTTCTGCTGGAGATGAAGAAGCTGAAGAAGAAAGGCAAAAAGATAATCATCTGCGGCGACGTCAACACCGCCCATAAGGAGATAGACCTGGCCCGGCCCAAGGAGAACTCCAAGGTCTCCGGCTTTCTGCCCCGGGAGAGGGAATGGGTGGACCGGTTCCTGGAACTGGGTTTCGTGGACACCCTGCGAATGTTCGACCAGTCGGCCGGCCGCTACACCTGGTGGGATGTGATATCCCGGGCCCGGGCCCGCAACGTGGGCTGGCGGATAGATTATTTCTATGCCAGCGCTGATCTCAAGGGGAATCTGAAGAAGGCCTATATCCTGCCCGAGGTGATGGGCTCCGATCATTGCCCCATAGGATTGGAGGTGAACATATGAAAGATATCTTCGAAGCCCTGCTGTCGGAACAGCAAGCGGACGGTGCCATTCCCCACCACCCCTATCACAAATGGCGGGGAGCCCACTGGGTGCTGCTGCAGCTGGCCGACCTGGGCCATCCTCCCGGGGGCCGGAAGCTGATCCCCTTGCGAAACCAGGTGTATGAATGGCTGTTGTCGGAACGTCATCTGAAAAGCGTAAAAACAATAGAGGGAAAGGCCCGGCGATGCGGCTCTCAGGAGGGCAACGCCATCTTCTCCACCCTGATCCTGGGAATATCCGACCAGCGGGTGGAGCAATTGGTGGCCCATCTTATCAAATGGCAGTGGCCCGATGGCGGATGGAACTGCGACAAAAAACCCTCGGCCCGCGTTTCGTCCTTTCACGAGACCCTGGCTCCATTTAGGGCCCTGGCTCTGCACGCCAGGATCACCGACTGTAAAACCTCCCGCCGGACCGCGGAAAAGGCCGCCCAGGTGTTTTTGTCCCGGAAAATGTTCCTGCGCAAAAAAGACGAAACGGTGATGGACCGCGGGTTCACCCGGCTGGCCTACCCGGCCTACTGGCACTATAATATCCTGGCCGGGCTGAAGGCCATGGCCGAGGCCGGGTTCATCATGGACCCTCGCTGCCGCCCGGCCCTGGACCTGCTGGAATCGAAACGTCTGCCGGACGGCGGCTGGCCGGCCGAGGTCAAGTATTACCGGTTTTCTGAAGGAACGCTCCGGGGGACCACCGGCATTGACTGGGGCGGGACCAGCAGGATCAAAAGCAATCCCTATGTCACCGCCGATGCTATCTTTGTGCTGAGATCGGCCGGCCGAGAATGAAAAAGATTTGGAATCATTTTATTGGGGGATAACGACATGGAAGACCAGGAAAAATCAAAGGAACAGCTCATCAACGAACTGCACGCCCTGCGCATCCGCCTGTCCGAGGCCGAGGTCCAGGACCTGGAGCACGGCCGCACCCGACAGAAATTGCGGGCCCTGGAGCAGCTGGTGGATACCATGGCTCTGGGGGTGACCATCTCGGACATCGAGGGCCGGATACTCTACTCCAACCCGGCCGAAGCCCAGATGCACGGCTACCAGGTCAGTGAGTTGATCGGCCAGGAGGTGCGGATCTTCGCCCCCAACGGGATCTGGAATCCCATGACCCGGGAGCAGGCCAGAAAGATCAAGCGCCTGAGCCGCGAGGGCCTCAACATCCGCCAGGATGGCTCGATCTTCCCGGTGCACCTGATATCGGACGTGGTCAAGAATGCCGCTGGGGAGCCGGTGGCCATCATAACCACCAGCGAGGAGACCACCGGCCGGAAGCAGGCCCAGGCCATGCAGTCGGCCCTGTACAAGATATCCCAGAAGGCCGCCGCCGCCGCCAGCCTGGAACAGCTGTTCTCCGACATTCACAGCATCCTGGGCGGCCTGATCTACGCCCGCAATTTCCTGGTGGCCCTGTACGACCAGGATAGTCAGATCCTGGAATTTCCCTATCATATAGACGAGTTCAGCGCCACCCCGCCCCCCGCCAGACTGGGCAAGGGGCTGTTCGAGTATGTCATCAAGAGCGGCCAGGTGTTGTTCGCCACCTCGGAGACCATCGCCGAGAAGATGCGGGCCGGGGAGATGGATGAGATGAACTCCCCCTTCGTCAACTGGCTGGGCATCCCCCTGAAGAAGGGGGAGAGGACAGTCGGCATCTTGGTCATCAAGAGCTACACCGAGGAGATCTCCTTCAGCGACAGTGAGAAGGACCTGCTGATCTTCGTAGCTCAGCAGATAGTGGGCGCCATCGACCGGCTGAAAAAATAATCCTATCGATCTTTCCGGTTATGCTATAATAGGGAGAAACCAATCACGGTTGCGCGCCTGCCTGGCCTCGATACAGCCGGTGGTTGAGTAGCATAAAAAGTGTATCGAAACCACCGGCCACTCGGCCAACGTCAGGTAAGCACTCCGTGGTAAAGTAAAAAATCCTGTAAATCCTGTCAAAAATTTAAAAGGAACCAATTATGCTGGATACCAAATTCATCCGAGAGAACATCGAACTGGTCAAGAAGGCCATCGCCGACAAGGGCGAGAAGGCCGACCTGGGCCCGTTCCTGGAGCTAGACGCCAAACGCCGGGCCATGGTCCAGGAGGTGGAGGTCTTAAAGGCAGAACGCAACACGGTCTCCGACGAGATCGCCAAACTTAAGAAAGAAAAGTCGCCCGAGGCCGATAAAAAAGTTTTGGAGATGCGCCAGGTGGGCGATAAGATAAAACTTTTGGACGACGACCTGCGCCAAGTGGAAGAAAAGCTGACCGAGATCACCCTGTCCCTGCCCAATCTGCCCGATCCCACCGTTCCGATAGGCCAAAGCGAAAAGGACAACGTGGTGGAGAAGACTGTCGGCGAAGAGAAGAAATTCGATTTTGCCCCCCAGCCCCACTGGGAGCTGGGCGAGAAACTGGATATTATTGATTTCGAGCGGGGGGTGAAAATGTCCGGCACCCGCTTCTATTTATTGAAAGGCGCCGGGGCCCGGCTGCAGAGGGCCTTGATCGCATTCATGCTGGATGTCCACACCAAAAAGCACGGCTACGGTGAGATCCTACCGCCCTACATCGTTAATCACGACTGCCTGATCGGCACCGGCCAGCTGCCCAAGTTCGCCGACAACCTGTATCACGATGCCGAGGAGGATTTCTGGCTGATCCCCACCGCCGAGGTGCCGGTGACCAATATGTACCGGGGCGAGATTTTGGACGGCACCAAGCTTCCGCTCTATCACGTGGCCTATACCGCTTGCTTCAGGCGGGAGAAGATGTCGGCCGGCAAGGATGTGCGGGGCATCAAGCGGGGGCACCAGTTCGACAAGGTGGAGCTGGTCAAGTTCTCTTTGCCGGAGAATTCCAATGACGAACTGCAGAAGCTTTTGGCCGACGCCTGCGCCATCCCCGAGATGCTGGGCCTGCGCTACCGCGTGGTCCAGCTGTGCACCGCCGACCTGACCTTCTCCTCGGTGAAGACTTACGACGTGGAGGTGTGGGCCCCGGGGTGTAACGAGTGGCTGGAAGTGAGCTCCTGCTCCAATTTCGGGGATTTCCAGGCCCGCCGGGCCAATATCAAGTTCCGGCGGGAGCCCAAGGCCAAAACGGAGTTCGTGCATACCTTGAACGGCTCTGGCCTGGCCCTGCCCAGGACCATGATAGCGGTGATGGAGAATTACCAAAACGCCGACGGAAGCATCACCGTGCCGGAGGTGCTGAGACCGTATATGGGGATGGATGTGATAAAATGATTTATCTATCAGCGATACCATTCCGCCAAAGGCGGACAGGAAACAATATCGCTGGTCAAACATCAAGCCCGGCAAACCGGGTTACCGAGTCAGGCCTCGTAGAGGCCTTGTTGACTTCCAGCGATAGACTTTAGGCTATCGCCCAAACCGCCAAGGTTTTACGGCCGTTCATGGGGATGGATGTGATAAGATAGAAAGTCCAGTAATGAAATCTTTTACGCGCAATGATTGGATTGATCTTTTAAAAAGGGACTTAGTCCCTATACCATCTTGTGATTGTGATGGTTTTAGGGAATATGCAAACCCCGAACATTTATTTGTTACTATTAAAACCAAAACAAACAGGAAATGTACTTTTGGTGGGCCTGTTTGGTGCGCAATAATTAATATTCACGATAAAAAATATTTGTATGTTGATTACTTAAGCCCTTTAAAAAAGACACGTAGGTTTTTATGGGATAAAATTGAATCTATTGAATTTCGTTTTGTTACAGATGTTAAACATCCAAGAGATTTATTTTATAAAAATAATACCTAATACAAATATTATTTACATCCATGACCATCTGGGATAACATATACAAAAACTTCCAAAACGGCGGAGAGGCCTGGGCCAGCCTATCGGAAGACATTCACCCCTTATTCAAACAATTCCTGGAACACTCGGAATTCATTCTTAAGTACGCTTTGGACATCGGCTGCGGGACCGGCAAATATTTAAAACTCCTCCGGGCCGGCGGATTTAAGACCGACGGAATAGATTCCAGCCAAACCGCGGTGGAAATGACCAAAAAGGAACTGGGCAGCGGCTCGGAGATCGTTTGCGCGGACATGTTTGGATACGACATCCCCAGAGACAGATACGATTTGATCCTTTCGGTCTCGACCATTCATCACGGGACCAAAGAACAGGTACGTTTGTTGGTAAGCAATATATATGAAGCGACCGCAGAGAACGGAAAGATATTCGTCACCGTGCCCGATCTTGCCAGCAGCAAAAAGTGGAACACCTTCAAGGAGCACCAAAAAATAACCGAGGGCACCTATGCCCCGTTATCCGGCCCGGAAAAGGGCCTGCCCCACAGCTTTTATGAAGAAAATGAGGTTCGGAAACTGTTCTCCAAGTTCAACGATCTGCGGCTGGACCTGGATGACCGCGGCAGGTGGATAATTCAAGCGACAAAATGATGAACGATATCCTCATCCGCCCACACCAGCCCGGCGACTCCATACCGGAGATCACCGCCCTCCTGCACAAGGCCTACGCCGGCATGGCCGGGCAGGAAGTAAAACGAACATAGAAAAGTGAGGTATAAAATGGCAGACAGCCTGCCGCTTGCCGTCTTTGAAAATTATAAAATACGCAGGATCTACGATGAAAAAGCCGAATCTTGGTATTTTTCGGTTATTGACATAATTGCGGCTTTGATCCAGCAGCCCAACCACCAAGCCGCCCGGAATTACTGGAAAGTCCTGAAAAACCGGCTTAAAAAAGAGGGCAGCCAAACGGTTACAAAATGTAACCGTTTGAAGATGCCCGCGGAAGACGGAAAGCTCCGCATCACCGACTCGGCCGATGCCGAAACCCTGCTGCGGCTGATCCAATCCGTTCCCAGTCCCAAGGCCGAACCCATCAAGCTTTGGCTGGCTAAAGTCGGCTATGAGAGAATTCAGGACATGGGGGATCCTGCGCGATCGCTGGACCGCGCCCGGCAGTACTGGCAGCAGCACGGGCGGAGCGAAAAATGGATCCAGCAGCGGATGATGGGCCAGGAGACCCGCAACAAACTTACCGACTACTGGAAAGACCATGAGATCAAAGACGAAGACGAATACGCCATCTTGACCAACATCATCCATCAGGAATGGAGCGGCGTGTCGGTAAAAAAACACAAGAAGATCAAGGGCCTTAAAACCCAAAATCTGCGCGATCACATGAGCGAAGCCGAGCTTATTTTTACCGCCCTGGCCGAACTATCCAGCCGCCAGATCGCCGAAAGCGTCGAGGCAACCGGAATGACTGAGAACGCCGAGGCGGGACAAAAGGGCGGGAAAATCGCCCGAAAAGCACGGCTATCATTGGAACGGAAAACAGGCAAGCGGGTTGTTACCGGCGAGAATTTTTTGCCTCCGGCCAAGGAAAATAAAAAGCTGAAATAACCTTCCGGCTTAATGGAATGAACAATAACGCATCCAAAGAAATAATCATCCGCCCATACCAGCCCGGCGACTCCATACCGGAGATCACCGCCCTCCTGCACAAGGCCTACGCCGGCATGGCCGCGCAGGGCATGCGCTACCTGGCCTCCCACCAGGATGATCAGACCACTTTGGAGCGCCTCATCATTGGCGCTTCATTTTTAGCCGTAAAAGAAAACGCCATCGTCGGCACCATTACCCTCTACGGGCCGTATCCGGAGGCCGAGGCGTCCCTCTACCGGCAGGAGGGCGTCAGCCATTTCGGCCAGTACGCGGTGGACCCGGACCTGCAGGGCGCCGGCCTGGGCAAAAGGCTGTACCAAACCGTGGAGGACCATTGCCGGAAGAATAACATCAAAACTCTGGCTCTGGACACCTGCCAGGATGCGGCTGACCTGATAGAGATGTACCGGCACTGGGGCTTTAAGCAGGTGGACCATGTGCAGTGGGACTGCACCAACTACCGCAGCGTGATAATGGCGAAAGATCTGACCGCCCCTCCATCCCCTCCTTGATCAAGGAGGGGACCAAAGGGGTGGTGAAAGGAACCGAAGATGAACTCCATTTTCCTGCTGGCAGCCCTCTCCCTGCTGGGCCTCTACAGCGAGCCCCACCTGACCCTGGAGTTCGCCGGCCCGGCCGCGGTCGATGCCGCCGGCCAGCGGGCGCTGTTCTTTGCCTTCGTCCAGGCGCACCGCCCGGCTAAGGGCCTGGCGGCCTTTCCCGACGGCGGCCGCCCCAGGATCCTCTACAAGAATGTTTCGCTTTATCAGATGGATATCCCCGAAGGGACTTTGAAAAGACTTTACGACTTCGGCCCCCTGCCGCTGGCCAGATCCGCCTGGAACTGCCGGGCCTTTTATGAGGGCGATTCGGTGCGGTTTAATCTGGAGCCGGTCAGCGGCTGGCAGCAGAATCTCAAGTGGAAGCGGGTGGATACGGCTTCATACCAAAAATATCATACCTGGTTTGTCATTGATCCCGCCACCGGAGTTGTATCCCCGACCGATCCGGCCGGCAACGCCCCAAAAGTCGGCCCCGGATTCCCCTTAAGCCGGATCAGACAATTTTGCGAAAACATCACCTGGGGGCAGTGGGGCATCGAGCTGGACAGCATCTGCCCGGCCGGCAAAAAAGAGCGGATAGAGCAACTGACCGGACTGAAGGGAAATCAGAACTACCGGGATGCCTTGGTCGAGCAGCTTTACGGCCGGCTGGAGAAGAATGAGGCCCGGAAGATCGTTTCCGCGATCCGGAAAGACCGGCCGGGATCGCCGGCGGCCAAGGAGACCGTCGCCAAACTGCGCCAAATCTTTCAACTGGAGGACGAATGATCTTCAGATGGTTCCTGGCCCTCCTGTCCCTGACGGCCGCCACGGCTTTGGCCCAGGACTGGGTAGAGATAGCCCTGAGCGGGGCGGAAGGCCAGTATCATAACGCCAGCTCCCAGCTGGGCGCCAGCGAAGGGTGGGAGGATACGGAGGCCGGCCGAAAGTACGGGGCGGCAAACCTGGTCGACTGGGACTTCTCCACCACCTGGGCCGAGGGCGACCCGGGAGACGGCATCGGCCAAACGGTGTGGATAGAGATCCCGCGGGACTGCCGGGCCTTCAACATTTTTTCCGGCTACGGCAAAAGCCGGGGGCTTTACCTGAAGAACAACCGGCCCAAACGGATCAAGCTTTCCTGCTATGCCGGGGTCAGCCCGCCGGGCTATGTCACCGAGATCGCTCGGTGCTTCCGGGCCCTAAAATACCCCGGCGATCTTTATTTTGACCTGAAGGACACCTTCGGCCTGCAGAGCTTCTCCTTTCCGGTGGCCTACCAAGACCTGGAGGATCTGCTGCACAAGGTCCAGGCCGGCTCCCGCCCGAGCGACAGTCTGCCGCCGGACCCGTCCTGCCTGATCCTGCGGCTGGACATAGTAGAGGTATACCGGGGCACCAAATGGAACGACGCCTGCATCTCGGAAGTTTTCTTCGGCAGCATTTACGTGGCGGACGACCGCCGCCCCGGATTTGCCGGGGCCAAAAATATCCGGGTGGACCCCAAAAACGAGGGCCGGATCCTGGCCGACCTGCCGGGGAAGAAGAATGTGGTGATCTATAGCGACCCCGGTTATGTGCTGGTCCTGGCCGAGATCTCGCCCAGCCTGCGCTGGGCCACCGTCATGCGGATGGATGCCGGGCCCGGAGCGGGCCGCCGGCAGACCGAATGGCTGCTGTTTGATATCCCCAACGGAAAGGTAGTGAACCGGGAATTTGAGAAGGCCACCGGGATCCCCCTATCCGGCCCCTTCTTCCTGGTGCAAAAGGGAGGCCGGCTGGTCCTGGATGTCTCGTCAATCGAGATATCCCTTTATTGATCCAGCCGCTCAAAAGATTGACCGCTAAACGTTATCCGGGCAAAATAGGGGTTAGGTCACAACCGTAAGGGCAATTCATGAATTGCCCCAACAATGAATATGAACAACCATTACTATGGAGGGAAAAATGAAATACAAGAATGCTCTGTGGGCCACTATCCTGTTCATCGCCCTGGCCACCCTGACCGGCTGCATCCCCGGCGACGGCCGCAACACCGTCCAAAAACCAGCCGGGTTCTTCTGGGGCATCTGGCACGGCTGGGTGGCGCCCATCTCGCTGATAATCAGCATCTTCAAGAAGAACATCCGGCTGTATGAGGCCTTCAACAACGGCTGGCTGTACGATTTCGGGTTCTATATCGCGGTCATCAGCGGGTTCGGCGGGCTGTCGCTGTTCCGCCGCCGGAAATCGTCCTGTAAATAAAAACCTCACCCCTGCCCCTCTCCTAATGCTTTAGGAGAGGGAAGTCGTAAGGCAGGGTGAGGTCGGTCAAAGAGGCATGTTTAATCATGCCTCTTTTCTTTATCCCAAATAGGGGTTGAAATAATCTATCTTCGTTTTGGGCGTTTCCCTCCTGAACAATTTGATCAACTCCGCGATCCCGATGGCCCGGCCCTTGGGCCGGGGGATGGCTCTTATGTACCACCAGGGATCTATGGACAGATTCCTCATCTGGACCATGTCCACCCTGTACTTGGCGAATAATTGTAAAAGCCCGGCCGCCTCCTGCTCCCTATCGGTGTATCCCGGGAAGACCAGCAGGTTGATGCTGACGAACAGCCCGTGGTCCTTGGCGGTCTTGATGCTCTTAAGCACATCGGAATATTTATAATTGACCGGCCGGTAGTAGGTATCGTAGCATTTCTTGATGGAGGAATTCAGGCTGATGCGCACCGAATCCAGTCCGGCGCTTGCCAGGGCCTTTATCCTCTGCGGGCTGTAGCCGTTGGTGTTCAGGTTGATGGTCCCTTTAGCGGTTTGCTTCCGGATCAGTTTGACGGCTTTCCCGATGGTCTCCGATTGCAGCAGCGGCTCGCCCTCGCAGCCCTGCCCGAAGCTGGCGATGGGCGAAGGCGCATTCTGCAGATGGGGAATGGCTATTGAAGCTATCTCCTGCGGGCTGGGCACGAAAGCCAGCCGGTCCTGTGAGGCGCAGCAGCCCTCCTTGCCGGCCGGCTGCCATGACAGGCAACCCAAACACCGGGCATTGCAGGTAGGCGAGGTGGGCAGGGGCAGTTCCCAGCGGCGGTAAAAGGTGTTCTTTCCGGCAAAGCAGTGATATTCCAGGGCGCAGCGGGCCAATTGTTTTAACAGCCGGTTGTTAGGCTCATCTTTTAGCCGCTGTTCCACCAGTTTGATGAGTTTTTTATCCTGCTCCGGACTGTGCAGCTCGGGGTCGGCCTTGGGATTCTTGGCCACCAATTTGGCCGCTCCGCAGATCTTTCCCTTATGCCAAGCCACCGCAGTGTAGGACCACAGCGGAAGCAGCGGATCGGGTGACCGCTCCACATAGGCCGGCATCAATGTCCGGGTGTACCCAGCCGGCATGAAGGCCGCCACCGGATAGATCCTTTTATTCCCTATCTTTTCCAGGTAGACCGGACTGCCCTCCCTTTGGGCAACAATGATCCCCTTTTTTATCACAAACAGCTCGCTGCCCTCCGGCAGGGGCACCATTTCGCTGGCCGGGATGGGGACCAGGTCCCCGCCGGACAGACCCAGGGCCTGGTGTTGGGCGGAATCGAAGATCCGGCCCCTGGCATCGGCGTAAAGTAGATTTGGCATACCGTGATTATACGGAATATTGGAGAATTTGTCAAACAGGCGCGACTGGTTGATTAACAATAAAAATAGTTCTTGACAAATATGTCCCGGGAGGTTTATTATCAATCAAATAGCATTCTGACCGGCCACACCACCATTATTAACGGAGGACGTCATGAAAATAATTCGTTGGATATCAGCAATTTCTTCGGTGGCTTTGACCGCCTCCATGGCCCTGGCCGCCACCGCGCCGGGAACAACGCCCCCGGCCACCAAATTGATGTCACAAAAAGTACTCAACGCCAATGCCTGGACCATCTACACCACCAACTACGGACCGATGGTAAAACCCCAGCCCGGCAGCGGCGGCGGTTTCTGGCGCAACCCGGCTCACGGCTATATCTACGGTGCCGGACTGTGGGTGGGCGCCCAAAATAGTTCCGGAACAAAAATCGTGGCTATGGGCTACAACCCCTCCAGCGGTAGTTCTGAATTCGGCCCGGTCAGTATGGATGAAAGCTACCAAGACTATCTGACGGACCCCTTTGCTCGGGTATACCTCTCCACCGATCCCACCGATTACTATGACTGGCCTGTTTTGGATGGCGGAAAGAAGATTATCAAATCCCGTCAGGACAGTTATTGCAAGTACAGCGACGAAAACCCCCAGTTTACCACCAGCGGCGACAGTATTCTTCGCGTGGTGGTGGATCAGCATAGTTATGCCTGGAACTATGCCGACAACAACGATATCGTCTTCTTCTATTTTAAGGTTAAAAATAAGTCGGGGATTATTTTAGACAGCGTTTATATTGGCCCCTGCGTTGATGCCGACATCGGAAATGAGGCCGACGGCCCGACCACCCCCAATGACCGCACCCTTTTTGACTATACCCGCAATCTGGCCATGCAGTACCAAACTATTCCCGAGGTTGGCTGGGATGCGGTCGGTGTGGTGGGTTTCAGGTATTTTGAAAGCCCTATCAACAACACCGGAAATACCGTTAATGTGGTTGACAATCAGTTTCCACATTCAATCCCCCCAGGGTGGCCGTTAGGAATGACCGCTTTTAAAATATTGCTACGGGCCGGAAAAGTCGGCGATCCGGCGACCGATGCAGAAGCATACGCAGTAATGGAGGGATATGATTTTATAACCTGGGACAGGGACGGCTACGACGAATGGGGGGCTGACCAAGAAGGCGACAAACGCTTTGTTATGTCCAGCGGGCCTTTCGTATTAAAGCCCGATTCGGTGGTCACCACCTGCATCGGCATTATCGGCGCCTTGGACACCGTAAAGCTCAAGGCCGCCTCGGATGTGGCCCAGACCATTTACGACAATGGGTTCGCTTTGGCCGATGCGCCGGCTTCACCCGCTTTTGCTTTTACTGCCACCGCCGGAGACGGCAAGGCTTATTTAAGCTGGAACAAAGCCATTGAGACCACCCCCGATCCCTATTGGGAAAAATTGGATTCTACCAAGAAGTGGTATTACTATTTTCCCGGCTCCTGGCTACATCTGCCTCCGGCCGGCCAGGCACTGGTGGATTCTTTCTTAATCAAGACCAGCGATATCACCGTAGTTACAATACCACGGGGGGCTGCCAATCCGGTGGGCGGTACAGACACCCTACTGGCTCTTTATAACCAGAAAGCCATGTACGAGCCATACGATTTTCAGGGATACCTGCTCTACCGGGCCGACCATTTGTCCGACCTGAATGACCCCGCCAAGAGAGTCAATGTAGGGACTCTCTCTTTTGGCAGCAGCGGGGCTCATGGTTATTTCTATGACAAGGCGGACGGGGTACAGATAGTTATAGATACCGAAGAATTCGTCTATGTGACCCCCGGCGGCACTTACTATCTGCCGATCTACGACACACTCGGCACCGACCGGGGGCTTATCTACGGCCTTATTGACAACGGCCTGACCAACGGCCATTGTTATTACTACGGCATCTCGGCCTACGACTACCAGCCCAATGTTTATTTCACCCGCAAATCCCCCACCACCCTGGCCAGCGACCCGGTTTTGTATGCCCAGCCGGTGATCCCGGCGGCAACCCCGGGTGGATATATCCCTCCAAACATTACAATACGTGTAGACGGCGGCTCGGATTCGCGTTACGGGGGCGCATTGGATTATTTTGAGAACCTGCAGGTGGCAAACCCTAAAATTGTTCCCAATGACAGTTTTAAGCTTCACTGGGGAGCGATGAAAAAATACTTTGCCTCGTTTTATAATTATCCCGTTTACAGCGGATATCTTTTTAACTCCAGCGATGTATTAATAGATTCTGTTAATTTGCAAGCGGATTATAACCAATATTCAACTAATTACTATGGCACACCACATGATGAAATGCCATTCGGCGGCATTGTTTTTAAGCCCTACCTTGAATGGAGCAAAAGGGACGCCCTAATCGACAGTCTGCAGGTAATTGAAACGCCCGGAGGAGTGCGGACCTATCCTAAGGACAGCATATTTACTTTGGTAGATACGATAAATACTTTCCGGGCTGACAGGGCACAATGGCAATGGCGGGGTTCCGATATCGAGATCCGGTGGAGGGACAGCATCGGCCAGGTGGGCACCAACCCCAGCGGGAACATCCTTACCTGCACGGTATGGGATATCACCAATAATGTAGAGGTCCCATGGGAGGGCGGACTTACAAAAGCCAATATGACGAAATCCGCTTGGTGCTTTAACCCGCTGTCTGCCTCAAGCGGCACCTACAAGTATATCGACAGCACCATGACGGCAGGCATTGGCATGCACATTGCGGGCGTTACCATGTACTTCAAGAGGTTTGGCGGTGTAGGAACCGCCAGCCGGATGAGTTGGCCCAACCGCCCCGAAACCGGGGACATTTGGAAGGTTTATTGTTCCGGACCCACTACACCTAGTGAAGGATCTATTGCTACCTTTATTATGACCCCGGAAGCTTCGGGGGTTGAGGGCAAACCCGGCGTTAATGTTCTCAGCTTCTTGCTCTCCCAAAACGCCCCCAACCCCTTCGGCCGCTCCGGCACCAATATCAGCTACCAGATCGGCGGCAGCGGCTCCAGCCCGGTCAGCCTGAAGATATATAACATCACCGGGCAATTGGTAAAGACCCTGGTCGATGATTATAAAACCCCGGGCCGTTATAATGCCGTTTGGGACGGAAGGTCCGACAAGGGCCAAAAGGTCTCGGCCGGCATCTATATCTATCGCCTGCAGGCCGGGGAGAAGAATATCACCAGAAAGATGGTGCTGATAAGATAGACCGGCTCCCCTCTCCTAATGCTTTAGGAGAGGATGGAGGGTGAGGTCAGCCCCGCCCTTAGGGCGGGGCTTTTCATTTGCATTTGGCCGACAAAAGTGGTATCCTTACTCTCGTTCAAAATCAAAGGATTTTAAATTTATGTCAGTATTTGATGTCCTAAAAGAGCGGGGCTTCATCCAGCAGATGACCCATGAGGACGAGATCCGCCAGCTTCTGGAAAAGGAGAAGGTCACCTTCTACATAGGGTTCGATCCCACCGCCGATAGCCTGACCGCGGGGCATTTCATGCAATTGATGGCCATGAGCCACATGCAGCAGCACGGCCACCGGCCCATCGCCCTGCTGGGCGGCGGCACCACCATGGTGGGCGACCCCTCCGGGAAAAGCGATATGCGAAAGGTGCTGGGCAAGGAGGACATCGCCCGCAACGCCGATTGCTTCAAGAAGCAGATGGAGAGGTTTCTTGACTTCTCGGACGGCCAGGCCGTTATGGCCAACAATGCCGACTGGCTGCTGGGCCTCAACTATGTGGATTTTTTAAGGGAGATCGGATCGCACTTTTCGGTGAACCGCATGCTGCAGGCCGAGTGCTTCAAGGCACGCTTGGAGCGGGGCCTGACCTTCATGGAGTTCAACTACATGGTGATGCAGGGCTATGATTTCCTGGAGCTGTACCGCAGGCATCACTGCACCCTTCAGCTGGGCGGGGACGACCAGTGGTCCAACATTATCGCCGGGGTGGAGCTGGTGCGCAAGATAGAGGCCAAGCCGGTCTTGGGAATGACCTTCACCCTGCTGACCACCAGCGACGGCAAGAAGATGGGCAAGACCGAAAAGGGCGCCGTCTGGCTGGATCCCCAAAAGACCCCGCCCTACGATTTCTACCAGTACTGGCGCAATGTGGCCGACAGCGAGGTGAAAAGATGCCTGGCCCTGCTGACCTTCTTGCCCATGAATGAGGTCAATCGCCTGGGCAACCTTAAAGACCAGGAGATCAACCAGGCCAAAAAGATACTGGCCTACGAATTGACCAAAATAATTCACGGAGAAGAGAAAGCCCGCAAGGCCCAGAAGGCCGCCGAAACCCTTTTTGAAGGCGGGGCCGATATGCAGGATGTTCCTACCGCAACGATCGGCCAAGACCTTCTGGGCAAAAGCATCATCGAGGTGCTTTTCGCCTGCCGGATAATCCCCACCAAAAGCGAGGGCCGCCGGCTTATCGCCCAGGGCGGGCTGTATGTGAACTCCGCCAAGGTGGAAAGCATCGACCTCAAGGTAACTCAAGATCTGTTCAAGGACGGAATGATGATGGTCCGAAAAGGAAAGAAAGGATATCACAAGGTGGTTGTCCAGTGAGCGAAACAAAGGCAAGGTTAAATAAATATCTCTCCATGTGCGGCGCGGCCTCCCGCCGCAAGGCCGACGAGATGATATCCCGCGGGCAGGTCCGGGTCAACGACAAAGTGGTTGATAAGCTGGGCACAGTGATAGATATTTACAACGATATCGTTACCGTCGGCGGAAAGATCCTCCGCCTGCCGCAACGGGCCGGTTACTTCATATTCAACAAGCCGGCCGGCTGCCTTTGCTCCAAGAGCGATCCCGAGGGAAGAAAGACCATTTACGACCTGCTCCCGGGCAACATGAGGAAACTTAAATACGTGGGGCGGCTGGATAAGGACACCGAAGGGCTGTTGCTGCTGACCGACGACGGCGACATGATAGAGTACCTCACCCATCCCCGCAACCAGGTCCCCCGGACCTATCACGCTCTGGTCCGGTGGATCCTGCGGGACAGCGACGTTGAGCCTTTAAGAAAAGGGGTTGATTATCTGGGTGAATCCTACGATCCGGCCCAGGTTAAGATCTTGTCGATCGACCGGCCCAAGAACAACACCCTGCTGGAGATCACCATCAAGGAAGGGAAGAAACGCGAGGTGCGGATGATGCTTCGCGCCCTCAACCTCCACGTGGACCACCTGAAGAGAGTTGCCTTCGGGCCGTTGAGACTGGATAACACTCCGGTCGGCAAATCCCGACCCTGCAAGCCCAATGAACTGGAACGATTGAGAAAGGTATCCAAAATAAAAGCCCCGCTCTAAAGCGGGGCTTTTGCATTTATGGGGCGGCCGGTCAGAAATACATCAAGTATCTGGCCTTGATGGCGCCGATGGCGTATCGTTGGGTCATTTCGCCGTCTGGGTTTACAGTATAATCCAGCGAGTTGTAATCGTTCAAAGCCACATACAGCCAGCTTTTGGGAGAAAAGTTCCAGGAGTATAGCAGTCCAAACCGATCGGTCTGAAGCCGGGTCTTTCCCAGATCGGTCCCCGGAGTGGCGGCCACCATTTCATTGAATAACGATAACGACATCCGGGCCGTGATCCGGCAATCTAACCTGGGCCTTAGGATCGGGGTCATGGCCGCTATCCTTTTATTCTGATTCCACTCGATCCACAACACAGAAGTAAGTGTGGTGCTTAGCGGCGAAATTATGGAATAGCTGAGCGTAAGCCAATTTGAACCTTGGTATGCCAGAGAATCTCTGGCGTAATTATAACTGTAATTATAATTACAGCCTCCGTTGACGTTGTTCCCTATTAACATGCCCCAGAAATTAAAATATATATCGCGGCTGATATAATCTATACAATAAGTGGAATCTACATACGGATCGTAGATAAGCTCGAAGCTTCTGCCGTAGCTTCCCTCCAGGTTTGCCCCCCAGTTATTCCTCCAGTTCGGATTGATGACAAAAGAACCGAAGGTGGACCATCGGGGGCTGCCGGGCTCCCTGGTCCGGGCAAATCCCGGAGCTATATATAAATTGCGCAAAGCCCCTTCCTTAAAGGTCCAAAACGGACCGCTTATCAGCAAGGCCCGCTGCCGGCCGGTCCAGGGAACAAACCCAATATCGCCCACATCAAAGGAATCGGCGATCGCCTCATAGGCCGCCATGGTCAGGAATTTGCCGGCCCAGCCTCGATACCCGGTGGAAACGGCCCAGCCGCAGTTTTTTACGGTATCCAACCCGGCCATCCTTTGAGCATCGCTATAGGCCCCCTGGATGATCAGTTGGCTTGGCCCTTTGCGCAATGAGGCATCCATCCCGATGGCATAGTTATATTCCAGGCTGTTGGCCGACATCCCGCTGAATAAAATACCGGCGTCGGAATTGTTAAAAATTCGCCTGGCAGCCCGGACCACCCCGAATTTTCTTTCCGGTTCGGTAACGGGCTGGCCCCCTGAGGAATAGTCATATTTTTCGGTATAGGCTGCCAGCGCCCCGATGTTCCATTCCGTCGTTTTATGGGTTGCTTTCAAACCGCCGACTATCGGCACCGCTCCACCGTCAATGGATTTTCCCACCCGGCGTGAATAAAAAAGATTGAGCGGCTGAAAGAACCCGCTCCCCTGGAATTCCGAAAAGCGGAATATCTCCCGCCCCTCCACAAAGAACGGCCGCTGTTCCTGCAGATAGGTGGGATAGCGGGAAAGGTTGACCGAGGACGGGTCCGATTCTATCTGGGCAAAATCGGGGTAAGCGGTGGCATTGATGCTGGTCTGGGGGGTCAGATCCCATTTGGCGGTCAAGCTGCCGTTGATCTTTCTGGCCGTGGCCCGGCCGCGAAAATGCTCATACCGAAAAAACCCTTCGGGATACAGCTCAAAGTAATAGCCCGAAGATTGCGGGTTGACGTTCCCGGCCCTTCCCCAGCGGGACACCAAGTCGTCGTCCTTCTGGGTAACCTCAGTCCAGTAGTCGTTCTCATGGGTGCTGGCGATGTGGCGGGCAAACTGGACGCTCCATTCCCCCAGGCCTTTCTTGTAGCGCAGGGTTTTGAAAGGGATCTTCATCTCCGCTTCCATTTTGTCGGGGTACAGCTTCACGGCATTGTACCAGATCCCCTCCCAGGAATGGTCCTGGCTGCGGCCGTCGTCCATGATCAGGCCCTCCCAGAACAGCCCGCTGCCGCATACCAGAAAGAAATAACCGCTGGTCCGGCTGCCGAAGGGGTCGAGCTTGATGGTCACGTAATCCTCATCCTTGGTGAAACAGGCCACCGGGGGATTGTGGAACGAGTAGCATCTAAACGCCACATAAAGATTCTCGGCATCCTGAAGAAGGTAAACCACCGTCCGCTCGGTAGGAGCGGTCTTTTCGTACGGAGAATGCTGGATGAAATCGGTGGCCGAATCGGCGGACAGCCAGAGGTCCTCGATAAGACCGTCGATCTTGGGGGCAATTTCGGTATGCCTGATATCAACGCTTTTTTGCGGCTGCAAACCATTGCGCTCTGCCGGGGAGTTTCCGGCAATTTCCAATAAAACAACACTGATAATTACGATTATTTTTTTCATATTTCCCTCAAAGATATGCTTTTCAAGACAAACTACTTGAATAGGGCCGGCTTTGTTTCATTTATTTGCATCAATTCCTCAAAAACTCTTCCCGGCATATCAATACCCTAAAACCGGCGGTAGGCCGGCTCCCCGAAATAAAAATGCTTTCTCAGATATTCCCGGTAGCCCGCCAGGGTGAACCATCCCTCTCGCCCCTGATCCGCCCCGGCCTTCTCTAAATGAAACTGCTGGGCCGGCATAAAACTGTAACCGATCAGATAGCGTTGATCACCTTTACCATCCTGGCAAACATCCATCACCACCGAAACATGACCCACTCCGCCCGTTTTGTTTTGCACTAGCATGTCCCCCGGCCGTAAATTAATCTCGTCAACCGATTGGCAACCCTTTTTCACCGAATAGGAATTTGCGTTGCCCAGGGCCCATTTTAGAAACCCCTTATAGGGCTTGCCGCTATACCGATAATAACGATGCTTTCCGCTATAATCAAAAAGGTAGAGTTGTTCCAGTCTTCCGGTCTGTTTAAAATACTCTGCCCGGAATCTGAAGCACCAGTCGGCACACTGCTCCAGGTCCTGGTTGAAAAGCATTGGCATATCAACTACTGCCAGAATGTTATAAAAGGGCGAAATGATCGGCTTCCCATTGTACCCCAATATAACATTGTCTTCTTTTAGCGGAAGTCTCTGAATCCATGCAGAATAAGAACTATCGGCATATTCCACCCGCACATATCCTAAAGGAACAGGCATATCTTTGATAATCTTTGCTTGACAGATAGTGGGCAGAACAAGCAATGCCCCTATTATCATCAGGAATTTTAAAATTTTCATATATCGCCCATTACTATAAATCAAAGGCGAAGATCGTTTGGTCTTCGCCTTTATTCTTCGATACTAATTACTGCACTTTATAAACCCAGCCGTATTTATCCTCTTTTTCTCCGTATTGTATCCCGGTCAGGGTATCAAAGAATCTTTTAGCCCAAGGTCCGGTCTCCTGCGAGATAATATATACCTTATCTTTATAACTGATCCTGCCCACCGGGCTGATCACCGCCGCAGTACCGGCACCAAAAGCTTCGGTGACTTTTTTATTCTTGATGCCCTCTATCAGTTCATCAATCGAGATCTGCTTTTCCTCGGGAACGATTCCCAGGTCCTCGGCTATCTGAAGCACCGATTTGCGGGTGATGCCCTGCAGGATGCTTCCCGAAAGTTTCGGGGTGACCAACTTGTTGTCAATTATGAAGAAAATATTCATGGCTCCAACTTCTTCGATATATTTGTGCTCCACTGCATCCAGCCACAGGACCTGGCTGCAACCCTTGTCCTTGGCGATTTTGGATGCCAGCAACGTACCGGCATAATTCCCGCCGGTCTTGGCCTCGCCGGTGCCGCCCTGGGCAGCTCTGGTATAGCTGTCGCTGACCCACAGTCCCACAGGGTTGAAACCCTCTTGAAAATACGGCCCTACCGGAGAAAGAATGATGAAAAAAAGATACCGGTCGGCGGGCTTTACCCCCAAAGCGGCCTCGGTGCTTATGACCGCCGGGCGGATATATAAAGAGGCCCCCACAGCCCTGGGGATCCACCGTTCCTCAAGCTTGACCAGTTCGCCTTCGGCCTGCAGAAAAATCTCTTCGGGAATCTCCGGCATGCACATTCTTTTAAGGGAGTGATTAATGCGCCGGGCATTTTCCTGTGGTCGAAACAAAAGAATTTCGTCCTTGGGGGACTTATAGGCTTTTTGTCCTTCGAAAACCTCCTGGCTATAGTGAAGAACATTGGCGGCGGGATCAAGCATCAAGGACTGATATGGTTTTATTTCGGCATTGTGCCAACCCTTTTCCGCGGTATGTTCCATGGTGAACATATAGTCGGTAAAGGTGCGTCCAAAAACCAGTTTCAACGGGTCTTGATACAGGGGCTTTAGTTTGTCGTCCGGCAAAATCGTCTTTTTAATATCCATCGTCTGCTCCGTTTAATTAGTGCATTGGATCCATATTATAGAATACCAGATGTGAGAAAATATATCAAGGAAATATTTATGGTGGTGCATTTTAAAGCAGGATTATTTTATAGCAATGAACTCCATCCCGCCGAAGACCACCGAAGCATGGATCAAAAGATGCCTTTCCGCGCTTTTAAAATTCTCTGTTTTGTAGGTGTATTGGCCGAAGGCCACCACATTGCCGTCCGGCAGGTGAGCCCCGCCGAAGGCCGAACTGGCGACAATCTTGGTGGGAGTGGCGGGATTGATCTTTATCACCGTCCCGCCAAAGACGGTGTTGATGTACACCCTCACAGTCTGATCCTTTAGTTCAATGCCGGAGAGGTCTATCTCCCCCTTCCCGAAGACCACATCATATTTGTCCGAGGCCGTGGTAACTTCGATGGTCTTTTCTTCGAATATAGCGGTCTTCTTACTTTTATTCCAGAACGAAGTGCCGGTCAGCATCTGAATACCCAAGTAGATCAGGAACAGGGCAACTATGGTCCTGAAGATGGGTATCTTAACACCAAACACCACATTGATGATCACGCCCAAACCTATCAGGATAAGCACCACGCCCCAAAAAACGCCGGTAAAGATAAAACCCATTCTCATAACCTTCTCCTTATATTTAATGGAATGCTGTTAGAGGCGCTGGCGACCCGATGGGAATTGTAAATCCTCCGACAAAAAAAGTCAACCATAAAATCATCCAGGGACATCCACCGCAAGTCCGGTAAAATTGTCTCTGCTTTATGCTACGTATATATGGTGATGGGTTGCTGTTTCACGTGAAACAGCAACCCCCGGCGATATTTATCGTCGGGGGTTGAGTGGCGGGGTTTTGTGCTCCTCGGAATGTTTCACGTGAAACGTTCCGCGCCGGCGGGGTCCGCAATCACGTCTGCTCCGAGTTTTGTTCCTTAATGGCATGGGCCAGTTGCTGCCGATCAATGTATCCCATCTCCAGTAGACACTCGCCGATCTTTTTTGAGGAATCGTTGATCTGTTTATATCTGGCCCGGATAATATGTTCGACCGATATGAACCCTTGGGCCATCATTATTTCGCCCAATAGCTTTTTTCTCATCGCCATGTCCTATTAAAAATTATAGTTGATCCCGGCATATGTCAGAAATTTCTTATAATTATAAAGCTCGTCGTTGGATGAATTGGTTAAATAATAAACACCCGCCCTTAGGTCTACGCTGTTTGCGCCTCCTGATAACGGAGCGGTGTAATCTATTCCCAAAACGGTCTCCCGGTCCAGCCTGGCGACTCCCAGGTTTTGTCTGGTCAGAATACTGGCGTTGTCCGCCGCCGGAAGACTGTAGGCATTGAGCTGGGCATAGCTTCTGCTGGTATAGTTGCTCCACAGAGCCAACTTTCCGGCGGGCTCAAGCTTTATGGTTATTTTTGCCCCCACCCGGCTGCCGGAGTAGTCAAAATATTCGTTCACCTCGTTCAATAAAGTATCGGGCATATAATAAGAATTGACCGTGGCAACCTTGTTGGTTAAGTATGAATATTCCAGGGATAGGCCGATATTTGATCCGAATCCCTGGCTGGCACGACATCCCGGGGACAGGTTGGTAATGTTCGCGGGGACCTGGCTGTCGGTCGGTAATGGAGAAAAATCGTACTTTTTGTATCCTGCCAAAACAGCCAGGCCGGTTCGGGTGGGAAGGAATAAATTTAACGATAGATTTGCTATTGACTGGTCAAAATTATATCTTGAGAGGTTCTTGTATTGGTACCTCCCCAAGGCCCCATCCATCTTTAACAGCACCGGCCGGGACAGATATAGTTTTGTCTCCCCGATAATTTTGAAATTATTGGTGTCATAAGCCGAGCGGTCCGCGGCGTTCAATTGGAATCCGTAGGTGGCCCCCAAGCCCGCAAATCCGTCTTTTCCCAACCCCCTCCAAAGGATCATTTTCAGAAAATGGTCGTTTTGGCTGATGCCCAGATAACTGAGGTAGGCGCTGTGGCTGCCGGAATAGTCGGCTCCCAAAATCATTCCGGCCAATTTCAGGTCAATGTCAGTGGTAAGATCCAGAAAAGCGGTGCCGACCATGCTGCTGCTGCCGTAGAAATCATTATAGGCATTGCTGTCATATTCGCCACTTACCCCGATGTCCCCTTTGATCTGGGCAAATAAGGTTCCTGATAAAAATATTGTAATTATCCCGGTAATATAGAATTTTAAATTTCTCATGATTCATCTTCCTTAATATGATGTCACAAAGCAAGAGAAGCGCAGGCAAATTATGTACCTGCGCTTCATTATTAAGTACTATCCTACTGGCCCCGGCCGGTGGTTGTGCCGTTGCCCTTCTTGCCATTGGCTCCGCCTTTGGGAGTCATGTCTTCATCCTTTCCATCCTTTGCCCGTGTACGAGTGCGGGTTCTAGTTTGCTCCTTGGTCTGGGTGGAATCGCAGATACCATCCCCATCCTCATCCCGGTATCTGGTCTGGGTCATCTCGCCTTGTCCCTTGTCGCCTTCCTCGGTGCGGGTGCGGATCTTCTGGTCCTCGCCTTTGTTCTGGGTGCGAACCTTATTTTGTTCCTTTGCGTTGACAGAATCTCCCTCGGCCAGCTTCTTCTCCACCATGGTTCTGGTCCGAGTCATCTCACCCTGTCCCTTTTGGCCCTCTTCAGTGCGGATCCTTAGCTGGGTTTCCTCGCCCTGATTTTTGGTTTTGATCTCGTTTTTCACTTTCAGGCTGTCGCCATCTTCAGCCAAGGCCACTGTGGTCAAGGCCAGAGAAAAAGTCAAAACCGGCAGTAACAGCAGCATGTTCTTCTTCATTTTATGGACCTCCTTAATAAATTGCGAGTTGATTAACCGTCGTTGATTAACCGTCTCTGTTTTGTTATATTACATTAGAGCTATCCACCATTAATAAGGTTCCCAGACATAATTATAACATTAATATTGATATTAGACAACTATTATGTTATCATAGTTTATTCAATGGCAAGACAATTAATATATTTTCTATGTCTTTGCCTTGCTTGTTGTTATGAATTGTTTTTATGAATAAACTTTTTGATGTTATAGTCATAGGCGGCGGACACGCTGGCATTGAAGCGGCGGTTGCTTGTTCGGGCATGGGAATGAATACTGCTTTATTCAGCATTACCCTGGACCGCATAGGCTGGATGTCATGCAATCCGTCCATCGGCGGACTGGCAAAAAGCCATCTGGTAAAGGAGATTGATGCCATGGGCGGCGCCATGGGCCGGTTGGCCGATTTGTCAGGGATACAGTTCCGGATGCTGAATAAGGGCAAGGGGCCGGCGGTCTGGTCTCTTCGGGCCCAATGTGACCGAACTCTTTATTCGGCAGAAGCCAAGCATCTTCTAGAGAATCTGCCAACTGTAGAACTCCGGCAAGCCTTGGTTAATGATATTATACTAACGGAGCGGAACGGTATAAAATATGCTGCCGGGGTAAGGACCGAAAGCGGTCAGGAATTTTTTGCCAAGGCCTTGATCGTGGCCACCGGTACTTTTCTTAACGGGCTGATACATATCGGAGACCGGTCCTTTCCGGCCGGCCGGGCCGGGGAATTCCCGGCCCAAAAATTATCAGATTCACTTAAAACATGCGGGCTGGAAATGGGCCGGCTGAAGACCGGAACCCCGGCCCGGGTTAATTCTCAAAGCGTGGACTTTTCTGCAATGTCCGAACAGCCCGGCGACCCCGACCCGCCTCCCTTCTCTCAGCAGACCAAGCTTTACGCGGTCATCAATCAGCGTACAAATCAGAAAAGGAGTATCTGGCCAATGCTGCCCCAGCTTCCCTGCTATCTTACCTACACCAATCCGGCAACCCACCAGATCATCCGAGACAACCTTTCCCGTTCTGCCCTTTATTCCGGCCGGATAACAGGCATCGGCCCCAGGTACTGCCCGTCTATCGAGGACAAGGTGGTTCGCTTCTCCGAGCGCGAGGGGCATCAGGTTTTTATCGAGCCCGAGGGCCTCAATACCAATGAACTTTATCTTAACGGTATCTCCTCGTCTCTGCCCGAGGAGGTCCAGGAGGAGATGATCCATTCCATAAAAGGCCTGGAGAATGCTAAAATAACCCGTCCGGGCTATGCCATAGAATATGATTTTGTTTTTCCCACCCAATTATACCCCACCCTTGAGGTCAAGCTGATATCCGGCCTGTACCTGGCCGGCCAGATCAATGGCACTTCGGGATACGAAGAGGCCGCGGCCCAGGGCCTGATGGCCGGGATCAATGCCGCTAAAAAGATTTTGGGCAACGATCCCTTCATTCTGCGAAGGGACCAGGCTTATATCGGCGTTTTGATCGATGATCTGGTCACCAAGGGAACCGAGGAGCCGTATCGGATGTTCACCTCCCGGGCCGAATACCGGCTGCTGCTGCGCCAGGACAACGCCGATCAGAGGCTTCTGGCTTACGGCTATGGTCTGGGACTTATCGCCGAGAAGCGATGGGTCGATTTCCAAAGGACCCAAAGCAGGATGGCGTCTGAAATCCAGCGCCTCCGCCTGGAAAAAGCCCTGCCGTCGGATGCCAATGATATTCTCGAAAGGCTGGGAACCTCGCCTATCAGCCAGCCGGCCAGCCTGGCCGAATTATTGAAGCGTCCTGAAGTGACCTATGATATTCTCCTGCCGCTGGACCAGTATCGTCCCGATTACGACCGGGCGGTTTTCGAAAAGGTGGAGCTGGAGCTCAAATACGGCGGATACGCCAAACGCCAGCAGGACGAGGCCCTGAAGATGAGGGGGCTGGAAAATATGGTGCTGTCGAACAACTTCGATTACTCTCTGGTCTATGGACTTTCCACCGAAGCCCGACAGAAACTGCAGAAACTTAAACCCCTCAGCCTGGGTCAGGCCTCGAGGATATCGGGCGTCTCCCCGGCCGATGTCAGCATGTTGTTGATCCATCTAAAAAAAACGAAAAAGGCTTGCGGTTAATTTGACCTTGATATCTTTTACGTTTTCCTGTAATATTGATGTGTTAGTTGTTAGTAATAACCAGGAGGGCACCATTATGAAAAAAATAATCCTGTCGGCACTGATCCTGATCTCTTTCTCCCAGGCGCGGGGGCAGGCCATCAAATTTGAATTTTCCAGCATCCAGTTCCGCACCGGGCGGGCCAGCATTGATCCCAGGACCTACCCGGCTCTGGACTCTCTGGCAGTATTTTTAAAGAACTCCGGGGTCAGGATAGAAATTGCCGGACATACCGACAATGCGGGCGGCTCCAGGGCCAACCAGCGTCTTTCTCAGCAGCGGGCCGAGACCGTCAGGCGTTATCTGATATCCCGTCATCGCATTCCGGCGTCCCGGTTGATTGCCAAGGGCTACGGCGATCTGTTCCCGCTGGTTCCAAATCTGACCGCCGAATACCGGGCCAAGAACCGCCGGGTGGAGATCACCATTCTTTCCAAGATCAGAACGGCCCGCCTGTCATATATCCAGGGAAATGTTTTCACCCGCAAGCAGGGCGTCAGCAGCTGGCAGCCGGCGGCATTGGACCAGGTGTTGACCATTCAGGATGAGGTGGTGACCGATTCTTCCAGCCGGGCCGAGATCACCTTTGACAACGGCACCAAGATAAAAGTGCTTCCCAGATCGGATATTGTGATCACTAAGCAAGCGTGGGACGAAAAAGAGGGAGTAGGGGATACCGAGCTTAAGCTTATGATGGGGCGCACCCTCTCCAAGGTGGCAAAGCTGAGGAGCAACAAGGAGCACTTTTCCATGGCCACCCCCACCGCAATAGCCGGAATCCGCGGCACGGAATTTATCGTGGAACATAGGCCGGACAGGACCGCCCTGCTTTCGGTTTGGGAGAGCAGTGTGTCCTGGCGTGGACAGTTAGCCGGTTCCCTGGAAACCGAAGTACCATCGGGCAAGGGGTGTCGTTGCCGGCACGGACAGCAACCGGAACCCTTGGTGGATCTGCCCGCTCCGCCGTTTCCCAAATCCCCTGCGGCCAATGATACTTTCTTTTATAACCCGGACCGGACCCGTTCCATCACTTATCATTGGAGCAAGCCGGCTGATATTAAGGCCCACCTCCTGGTCTGGCATGATATTGATCAGAACGAGGTGCTGGTTGACGCTGTTGTATCCAGCGACAGCTTTAAAATGGCTCCTCCAAAGACTGACAAAATTTACTGGTCATTGACGGCGATAGATTCTATCGGATTTGAGGGGCAGCCCTGGCCCAGCCGGGTGCTCAACCTGTCCCGCAAGCTTGATAATCCCCGGCTGGATATATTAAACCCCAAATCGGAACAAACGATCAACAGCAATATGACCCTGGTAACCGGCCAGACCGATTTAAAGGCCTTGATCACCATCAATGGACTGACCGTCACTACGGCACAAGATGGAGTTTTTGCCCAACCGGTTAAGTTAACTCCGGGCATAAATAATATCATGATAACCTCCACCGACCGGGCCGGGAATATCACTTCGGTGGCTTTCAGTGTGGTCTCTTCGCCCGTAAAGCGTTATGAGTTGCAGCCCTTTGGGTCAGGGATTAAGCTGCTGGGAGGAGATATGGACTTTAGTGCTATCGGGTTTATCGCTGGTGCCAAGGCCGCTTATAACCTAAACGAAAAATACAGTCTTGGTGTCTTGGGCGGATATAGTGAAGTGGGCGCCAGGGATGTTACTGAAATTCCAAACGAATACCTGACCAGTATGACATTGGCCGGAGCTTTTGTAAAATACACCTTTGCCCCGGGAGCCGCAATCACTCCTTATTTGACAGCCGAGGCCGGAGCCATCATGTGGAAGAACCAGTATAACGACGCCACCCTTTACGAATCAAACAGCCCGTTCGTCGCCATCGGCCCGGGCGTACGGTTTAACCTTAACCCTGGCATCGGACTGCAGGCAGAGGGCAAGGGCGGATTCATGGCCAACAATGATCCCAACTCCGGACCGATGGATGCCAACAACCTGTTCCTCGTCGGATCACTTGGTCTCTGTTTTGGCCTTTAAATTCTTTCCCCGATTTTATTTCTTCGACGAATAAATAGCGCAGGGGATCATTCCCGCGCCACGCCCCGCCTACGGCGAGGCTCCGCTTGCAGCGGGGCCGTGGGAAGGCGGGAATCCAGGTCTGGATACCATTCGGAATTTATCCCGCACATGATGCGGGAACGGCATGACAAAAAGACATTTATAAACAGGTGCGGGTTGTTGATCAATTTAATTACCGATATAATAAAAAGGCCTCCAAGACGGAGGTCTTTTTGCTTAGACGGCATTATCCATTGGGATCGGCCAGCGCTTTTCTGCGGCTCCTGATCCAACCTGTCAATAATCCTAAAAAGAAAAGCAGCAGGGCCGAAAGAGCCGAGAGAAGTATCAATAAATATTTATTCCTCGATCCGGTCCGGCCGGAGGAGTAATTATCGTAGCCCCTCTCCTTGATGGATACCTGTATCATGGCCTGGGTGCTGTCCTGCTGGGAAGCGCTCCGCAGCTGGCTTTCCAGCGACTCGATCTGCTGGGTCAGCAGCTTGACCACCTCCGCTTCGGGTTTTTCCGAGGAGATTATTTTCTCCAGATATCTTTTGAATATCTCTATCTTCAGTTGGATATTCTCCAGGTCGTAATAGTTCTGATACTCGCTGTAGCTCTTGGACTGGACATCGCCCAGTTCGGCATATGAACCTATCAGTCCCAGGGCTTTTCCTTTGGGGATCTGCAGGCTTAGGTTTATGGAGCTTTTCTTGGTCTGGTTGTTGGTGTATTCGTTGTAATTCTTGACCGCCGGATTGTATTCGGCATTGATCCGGTCGATCTTTTGGGCAATGCCTTTCACGTTCCTGACCTCTATGACGATATTCCCGTTCCCGGCGCCACCGGCCGGGCTGATCCTGGCGGCAACGCTTTCGGCGCAGGCCATTCCCCCCATCAGCAAAGCAAACAAGCACAAAAGATTCCGTGTCATCTCTCTCTCCTTAAAATATTAGTGTTCCAACCGCTAAGCATCATATATACCAGTATAATATCAGGGATATTCCCGGTCAAGGGAAATTTATCAGGTCTCGGCCAGCACCACGCCGCCGATCAGGATCAGTCCGCCCAGGATCAGACCGGCGGTCAATTTTTCCCCCAACAGAAATATGCCCGATAGCACGGTCACCAGCGGTATCAAGTATACCACCGCTCCCAGCCGGGCGGCCTCGGTGTGCTTTAAGGCCCAGGACCACACCAGGAATCCGAAGATGGTGCACACCAGAGTCAGAAAAGTCAGCGCCCACCAGGCCGGAGCCGGCAATTGGGCCAGGTTTCCAGGAATGAAAAAAACCAGCGGCATACTGCCCCACAATATGGCCGACATGGTTATCAGGTTGGGATCCTCCCGGCCCACCATGGGCTTCCCCACGATGGTATATATTGCCCAGGATATCGGCGCCCCCAGGGTGATCAGCACCCCCCATAGGTAGTTGAAGCTGATGGGGTCGTTGGTTCCCCAGCGCACCACCGCAAACAGGCCGATGAAGGAGATGATTATCCCCAGCAGTTTTCTGGCGGTGATCTTTTCCCTTAAAACCATATTGGAGGCGACCAGGGTGAAGATGGGGGAGAGGCCGACCATCAGGCTGGCGGTTCCGGCGGCTATCCTGGTCTCGCCGAAGTTGAGGGCCAGATTATATCCCAGGACGCCGGTAATCCCGTATAGCGAGATACCCCGCCATTCTTTCTTCCAGACCGCCAGCATCCTTTTGGGGCCATAAAAGACCAGCATTATCGCCAAAACGATCGCCGCGGCCGGAACATACCGCAGCGAGGTAAGCCCCATGGCCGAAAACCCCTGAACCTCCAGCAGGTATTTGATGGCTACAAAAGCAATCCCCCAGGAGAGAACTACCAGCAGCATTAAAAAAAGCAATAATATTTTTTTCATATATTCCCCGAATTATTTTCCCAGTTCGGCGGTGAGCGTCCCCGCCAGGATCATTCCAGCCCCCAGCCATCCCGCCATCGGCAGCATCTCGCCGAAAAGCACGAAGGCAAAACCCGCCGCAAACAAGGGCTCCATGGTATAGATGATGGCGGCCCTGGTGGCGGTGGTCCTTCTCTGCCAGTAGAACTGGATGACCAACGCCCCGGCGGTAGCCAGCAGGCTGGTGACGGCCAGGTCCAGCAGCAGACTGTCTGACCATTGCCAATGCGGTTTTTCCAGCGCGCCGATGAAGATGGCCGACAGGATCACGGTGGTTAATATCTGGACCATGATCATGTCCATGGGCTGATGCTTTTGGGTGAACTTCTGCACCAGCACCACCTCCACGGCAAAGCTGACGGCGCAGAGGGCGGTCAGCAGGTCGCCCTTGTTGAAGCCGCCGGCTTCCGGGCGGGAGAGGAAGTACAGCCCCGCGGCGGCCATAATCACCCCCAGTATCTGCCAAGCGTCGCTTTTGGTTTTCAGCATGACGACCGAGAGCCAGGGCACCAGCACCACACACATTCCGGTGATAAAAGCCGATCGGGTGGCGGTGGTGTAAACCAGCCCCACGGTCTGGAAGGCAAATCCGGCGAATAAAAAAACTCCTATCAACATCCCGTCGCGCCAGCCCTCCCGGGAAAGGGTTTTCAAGCCTTTATAACAGAACGGCAGCAGCGCCAGCCCGGCCAGCAGGAACCGCACTCCCAAAAACACCAGGGGAGAGGCGTACAGCATGGCATCCTTGACCGCCACAAAGGTGACGCCCCAAAAAAAGGTGGCCAGCAACAACCACATATCCGCTTTTAAATGTCTGTTCGGCATAGGCAGACATTATATCATAAAAGACGGGAGATTTAATATGCACCGACCTCGGTGGAAGAAATAATATTATACTTCTGCCAAAAATGTTTTTTACCACGGAAACACTGAATTTTTGGAATAATAATCCTGGAAAAAACCGGGCTTAGGGGCCTTTTCTTTGTGTTTTCAGTGGTTCCGTGTTTCAGTGGTTAGTTTCGAAGCGATCTTTTTTATATCGCCAGGCTGCGTTCCCGCTCAGAACTCATCTTGTTTCCCATCATCCCCTCGATGCCGTTCAATATCTGGCGGATCTCTCCTCGGGTGGGCGGATAATACCGGTCGGCCGAGCTGAGATTGGGATCCCGGAACAGCTTGATCAGTTTGCCGCGGCTCTCCCGGGCGATGATGGTGGATAGTTTCTCGCCAGGCATGAATTTTATTTCGTCGCGGTTGCGGAAGGAGGGATTTATCATCAGCAGGGACAGGGCCTGCTGGCGGTAAAGAGAGGCCGCCCGGATGGTCTCCCGATAGGCCGGCTCATCGAAGATGTCGGGGCAATGGGCGGTCAGGGGCTCGGGATAGCCGTCGCTGAGCAGGATCACCAGATTGGTGGAGCCGGGCTTGCGGAACTTCTCCAAGCGCACCATGGCCAAAGCCTTTAACAGTCCGTCGGCCAGCGGGCTCTCGCCCTGGACCTTGAGGCCCATCAGCCCCTTGGTGATCACCCGATAGTTGTGGGTGGGGTGGTTGAGTATCTTGGCCTGCATGCCCTGCAGGGAGATCAGCCCGATGCGGTCCTGATGCAGCTTGAAGTAGCCGGTCAGGGAATCCAGTATCTCGGCGAAGATCTTGATGAAGGGAAAGGTGGAGCGGCTGACATCCACCAGCAGCACCAGGGTCATGCTCTGGCGCTCCAGCTTCTCCCAGCCCACAAAATCGCCGGGGCCGATGCTGAATTCCTTCCGGGCCAGCGAATATTTGCCGCCGATCAGCGAGCCGACCACCGTCTGCAGGGGGGCCAGGGTGTTCTCGCCGGCCCGGAAGCGGACGACCTTGATGTTGCGCCCCGACCGGTCGCTGATGACCGATTTGCGCTTCTTGCTGCCGCGCACAGTCCTTGATTTTAAGCGGCTTATTTTATTGAGAAATTTAAAGAAGGCTTTTTTCAGCTGGCTGAACGTGCCGGGCGGCTCCTGGAACAAAACCGGGGCCGCTTTGTCCTGGGCCTGAAGGCGAAGTAGGATACCCGGTCTTTTCTTTTTTCTAAAGGGCAGAATCTTTTTGGAGAAATCCAGGATCTTTTCAGCTATGGATTGCCGTTTTTTTTTATACGTTGTTGGTCGGAGGAGGAGGCGGCGGCAACTTCGATCTTTTGTTTGACCATTGTTTTTGGGAGGAGCTCTTTGTCCCTGGGCAGGTTTTTATTGAAATTGTCCATTATTTCATCCGTCGATGGCGGCTCCAGCAGTCCGCCGTCCCGGGTGCGGTGGATCAACGTCAGCTCTGAGGCCAGCAGGATATCACTGGAAATAACCTCGCTGCGCCGGTTGAGGGCGGCTATAGTCATGGCGGTCTTGATTATCACGATGTCGGGCCGCTGGCCGTCCACCTTTAAGGCGGCGCAGGTGGCGGCCACCGAATCTATCAACGACGGATCGATGGTTACCTTAGGCAGATGCTCCCGGGCGGAAAGAATCTGTTTCCCGATCTCTTCTTCCTGCCTGTTGAACTTTTCATGAAAGGCTTCCCTTTGGTTTTCGAACAGCAGATTGTTCTGCACCACCCGGGAGCGGACGGCGGGATCCTTGATGGTCTCGATCTTTACGCACAGCGGAAAGCGGTCCAGGATCTGGGGACGGAGGTCGCCCTCCTCGGGGTTCATGGTGCCCACCAGCACAAAATCGGCCGGATGTGAAACCGAGATGCCCTCGCGCTCGATGGTGTTCCAGTGGGTGGAGGCGGCATCCAGGATGTCGTCCACCAGATGGTCCGGCAGCAGGTTGACCTCGTCCACGTAGAGGATGTTGCCGTTGGCCTGGCCCAGAATGCCGGGTAGGATCACCTTCTGGCCGGTCTTTAAAAGCTTTTCGATGTCGATGCTCCCGATCAGCCGGTCCTCGGTGCAGCTTAGGGGAAGATTGATTATCCTCATCTTCCGCGTGACCGCCGGATGATCCGGCCTTTCGCGGCACAGCGAGCAGAAGTCCTGGGGCCTTTCCGGATGACAATTAAAAATACAGCCGTCGATAGCCTTGCCCTCCGGCAGGATGGACTCCACCGAATGGACGATGGTGCTCTTGCCGGTGCCCTTGGGCCCGCTGATCAGCAGCCCGCCTATCCTGGGATTGACGATGTTGGCCAGGTAGGCGTATTTCAGCTTGTCCTGCCCCAGAACGGAGGAGAAAAGAAAACGTCTGTTTTGTGAGTTATTCATGATCCCTATACTTTATAATCAACCACCACCCGCTGATTACGCACCTTTCCCAAAAAACCTACGGTTTTAAGGTGCTCGGGGTGCTTCTGGTAGATATCCAGTCCGGCCTGGTCGTCGAATTCCGAATACAACGCCAGGTCGTAGGCCGCATCGGAGGGGTTGATGTTCTGCCCCACCTCCAGAAAACGCACCGTATCGATCTTGTCCTTGAGCCCGGCCAGCATCTGGGCGGCCAGCTTGAGATTTTCATCTTTACCCCGGCCGTCGGCATGATCCTTGAAGGTCCACATTACGATATGTTTTACCATTTTAGTCCCCCGTAGTTTCAGAATAAGAATACAACTTGACAGCAATAAAATCAAGAAAATTTATTAATAATTTATTAATAAAGTTTGGTATAATGAATGTGGGTTTTATTTTAGGTCATTCTGAAAATACCGTATTGCTTTACCAATGAAGAATCCGAGATCCTTCATTAGGAAAGTATCGGGTCTATTTCAGGATGACGGCGGGCAGTGATATTCGCCCCGAAAAAATAATACCGTGCAAATCCGGATGCTCTGTGCCATCCGTGTGCCATTAACCGGAGAATAATTATTAACAATCCTGAATTTCAAAAGATAGACCAGGCCGTCCAATTAATGGGCGTGACGTTGAGCCAGGAACAGATAGAAAAGTTGTTCCAGTTTCAGGCTCTGGTAAAAGAGTGGAACGTCAAGATAAATCTGATCTCACGTCGAGACATAAACAGCCTGCTGGACAATCATCTCCTGGATTCGCTGTCAGCCTTACCGGTATTGGCGGCGGAGTCCACGGCCGAAGTGATGGATCTGGGCCCGGGCGGGGGTTTTCCCGGCATTCCGCTGAAGATCTGCCTGCCGGAGATTAAGCTGACCTGCTTAGAGGCTACCCAGAAGAAGGCCCGCTTCATAGAGCTGGCTGTCACCGAATTGGGTTTGCCCGATGTTGTGGTGATCGCCAAGCATTCCCAGGAGGCCCAAAAGGATAAAAATCTTTTGAACAGATACGATTTTATAACCGCCCGGGCGGTGGCCGAGCTAAAGGAGCTGGTGAAGATATCCTTTCCATTCCTGAAGGTCGGTGGGAAACTGCTGGCCTATAAATCCAGCAAGGCCGGCCAGGAGATCGAGGCCGCCGGGGAGATCATAAATAAACTGGGGGGAACGATCGAGGGTGAGCTGCGCCAGGAGCCGGGATCAGGCGACAAAGACAGAAAAATAATCATAATAAGGAAAGAATAAACCAACTTAATGAGTTACACCCATCTGGTCCTTTTCGACATAGACGGCACCCTGGTGCATTGCGGCCCCACTCCCAGAAGGGTCTTCAAGCAGGCCCTGCTGGATGTTTTCGGCACCGCCGGCCCGATAGACGGCTGGATATTCGATGGCAAGACCGACCCCATGATCGTCCGGGAATTGATGAGCGCGACGGGGGTGCCGTACAATGACGAATTGGTGAAAAAGGCCCTTGACATTTATGCCGAAGGGATAAAAAGAGAGCTTCCCGACGAGACCAACAAGAAGGTCTATCCCGGGGTTCTCTATCTGTTGGAGGCGCTGGCCAAACAGCCGGTTCTGTTGGGCCTGTTGACCGGCAATATACAAAAGGGCGCCCGGGCAAAGCTGGAATCGCTGGATATTTGGAGGTATTTCTCCTTCGGGGCCTTTGCCGACGATTCCTCCGTCCGCAAAGAACTGGCCGATGTTGCGGTGCAGAGGGCTTATGAAATGACCGGGCAGCAATTCTCAGGAAAGCAGATCGTCATCATCGGCGACACCGAACATGATATAAAGTGCGGCCAGCATCTGGGGGCCAAGGCCATTGGAGTGGGCACTGCCAGAAGCACCGCAAAGGAACTGCTGGCCCACGGAGCGGACCATGCTTTTGACGATCTTTCGGATCATGCTTTAGTTCTTCGGTCAATAATGGGGTAATAGATGATAGATAAAAAGCCCCGGCTTAGTGCCGGGGCTTTTTATCTATTTAAACCACATTACGGATGCAGACCAAGCATAATAGAAAAAACAGAGTGTTTAATGTCGTAATTGTAGTCTTTAAATATTTTACGAAGCCCCATTGTGTACCTAACATCTAAAGATATTTTAAAGGGTGTTTTTATTTCACCACCCAAAACAAGTCCCAAATCAGGGCTGTTAACATACTGGCTGAAATCAAAATCTTCATATTCAGGTTCGAATTTGACGTTAGCTAATAAGCTTACTGCCGGCCCTAAATACGGACTGACCCCATATTTTCTTATTAAGGGGATCTTCACTAAAACCGGGATATCAACATAATTATAAGTTATAATAAGATCCGACACACATCCCTTCTGGGTGTATAATATTTCTGGCTGTATGCAAAAGGTGGTGAAATTAAAAGAAAAAACGCGCCGCCAATAAAACCTTTTTTTGTTCTATTTCTTACAACATCCTCACCAATAAAATTGGATAAATTCATTCCGCCCTTCAGACCGAAGGAGGTCGTTTGTGCCAAACACAAACCAGAGAACGATGTAAGCATTAAAATTACCAAGAGGCATCTTTTCATGGTTAACTCCTGGTTACGGGTTGTTTAAAGCCCCGGCAAAAGCCGGGGCTTTAATGTTACCAAATCTTAGAACAGTGCGAAACCTACCAATAGAGAAATATTGCTGTTCTTGATGTCTATATCCCAGCCGCTATCATCTATGGAATTTAAACCCATGGAATAACGGGCTTCCAACGATAGCTTTACCGGGGTTTGCACGCCGGCCCCGAAGGTCAGCCCCATGTCGGAACTTTTTACAAAATCATCAATATCGCCGGAGACTGAAACGCCACTAACCGTTACTTCTTGGGTGGCGCCAATCATGGTGGCAAAATATGGGCCTGCCAGAATGTACGGTTTTACAATAGCCCCAAATGATATTTTCGCCAAAACAGGTATTTCCAGGTAATTAATACGGGTTGTAAGCTCAATCGGAGTGCCTAAATAATCACCCGACTCCTTGCAGCCTTTTTGAGAATAAAATACTTCCGGTTGAATTGCGATATTGGGCAGAAGGCCAATGGTCGCATAGCCGCCAATTGCAATACCGGTAAGGCTTTCGGGATTGGTTAAGCTGTCTCCGGTAAAATTGGACATATTCATCCCGCCCTTGATCCCCAAGGATAGCCCCTGGGCGGAACAGTATTGGGGAAGACCGAAAACCATAGCCGTGACCAGAACCAACAGGACAAAGGCTGTCTTTCTCATGATCTTTCCTTTCTTATTATTAGATGCTGGGCTTTCGCTGGGATATATGCTATAATAATTGTGGTCATAAGTCAATACTTTATTTGAAGTTTAACGTTTTTTTGAAGTCTTGCGGCTTTTCGGTTTTCCTTGACAAAGACCGGCAGGCTATATTATCATATCAGTTTGCAAACCAACTTATCGGCACCCCCAATCAGGCTATTTTAGGAGCGTTTCAATGTCGCGCATCATCGCTTTGGTCAACCAAAAAGGCGGCGTGGGAAAGACCACCTCGTCCATCAATCTGGCGGCCTCGCTGGCCGTGCTGGAGAAGCCCACTCTGTTGGTGGATATCGACCCCCAGGCCAACGCCACCAGCGGGCTGGGCATAGACAAAAGCTCGGTGGAGACCGGCATCTACGACGTGCTGTTGAACGAGGTGCCCATCAACGATATAATTGTCAAGACCCAGCTGGACAAGCTGCACCTGGCGCCCTCCCAGATAGATCTGGCCGGAGCCGAAGTGGAGATGGTGGGAATGGAAGGCCGGGAGAATCTCTTAAAGCCCCACCTGGAAGCCTTGCGCGAAAGGTACAAGTACATCCTGATAGACTGCCCGCCCTCGCTGGGCCTGCTGACCATAAACGCCCTGACCGCGGCCGATTCGGTGCTGATCCCCATCCAGGCCGAATATTATGCCTTGGAGGGCCTGGGCCAGCTGCTGAACACCATCGATCTCGTCAAGAACGGCCTCAATCCGGAGCTGGACATCGAGGGCATCCTGCTGACCATGTTCGATTCCCGCCTTAACCTGGCCCAGCAGGTGGCCGGGGAGATAAAAAAGCATTTTCCGGAAAAGGTCTATGAGAACGTTATCGCCCGCAGCGTCAGGATAGCCGAGGCTCCGTCCCACGGCAAGCCGATCATATTATATGACGTCAACTCCAGCGGCGCCCAGAGCTATCTGGCCCTGGCCAAAGAGGTGGCGGCCCGGAGGGGCGCGAAATAGATCATTCATTAAAAAGAGAGCTAAGATGAATAAAAGACCCTTTTCCGGCCTTCGTTTAATAGCTGTACTGGCGGCCCTGGTCGTCATCCTCCCGGGCTGCGCCACATTGACCCAGATGGCCGGGGCGCTATCTAATCTGCAACGACTGAAGTTCAAAGTGGCCGGGGTCTCCGGCTTCACGGTGTCGGGCATCGCCATTGCCGGCAAACAGCAGTTAAATGATTTCACCCTGCTGGACGGTATCAACCTGATGGCGGCCTACCGCAACAAGAAACTTCCGGCCGGGTTTACCCTCAACATCGAGGCCATAAATCCCAACGACGGCACCGGAGGCTCGCCCCAGACCAGCTCCACCCTGACCAGCTTCGAATGGCGGCTGCTGATAGACGACAAGCCCACCGTCTCCGGCAATATCGCGCAACCCATCGAGATCCCCGGCACCGGCCAGTCGGCCGTCATCCCGCTGCAGATAAGTCTGGACCTGGTGGAGTTCTTCAACGAAAAGGGCTACAATGACCTGTTGAACCTGGCCCTGGCATTGGGCGGGGCCCAAAGCGACATCAGCCGGCTGGCCATAGACGCCCAGCCCCGCGTCAGCACCCCGCTGGGGGAGATCACCTACCCCGGCCGGATCACCATAGTATCCAAGGAATACCGGTAGGCATACTACGGCATTAACTGAATGGGGGGCTTATGAAAAAGTTTATGGCGCTAATAACCTTTTTCTTCTGTTCTATTGTTCTTGCTCAAACAAATGTTTCAATCATTACCTATGACCCGTTATTTACGCCTTTTACTGATTTTTACGCCAGCCCTAAACTATCCGCAATAAGCGGTGGGCGTGGTTGCACCGGTATTGCCGACGAGGACGGTGGCCTTGAAAGCACCCTGTTGAACCCTGCTTCCTTGATGGTAAAGGGATTTGCATTATCTGCCGGCTACAATTATAAAAGCAACATCGATTGGTATTCTGGGGTAAAGTTCACAGCATACCAACCACCCATTTTAGCCGGGGTTGGTTTTTCCCTGTTTAATAAATTAAACTTCGGCGCTTTGTATTACGATAGAAGCAATTTTAAATTTGTTGTAGAAATAGATGAAGCAACAATAATTAGGGAGGATGAAGGCGGCTTGCCACCCTATGTGGCCGTGGATGACGTTTGTCAGCGGACTTTGTCTTTTCCGGTTTCTTACGCACCGTTAAAAACCTTCAAAATGGGCATAAACGTAAACTATTCTTTCTTCTCCCACGATTTTTATATTGGAGTCAACAATAACGTTTTTGAAAAAACCCGTTTTGAATTACTAACCGCCGATTTTGGTTTGATAATTAAGCCCTCCGACAGATATTCTTTCGGCCTGACGGTATCCCCCCGATATACCAAGCAGTTTATCAAGGAACGAATATACGAATACAGCTTAATAGCAGACTCTCTCTGGCCTTCGGAAATTGGCGGCTACACCATCCCCGAACCAAGGATGAATAAATTTCCCCTTTCGGCCGGTTTGGGCATAAAATACCTTCTGTCCGAAAAGATCAAACTATTTGCCGACTATCATTTCGTCAACGCCTCATTATATCCGTATTATTCTGACCGGCATGATATAAATTTAGGCGTTGAATACCTGCATAAAAAAACCGCTCTGCGCGCCGGAGCTTTCACTCTGCTGGACTTTCGTAAAACAGACCTGTGGCTGCAGGAGTCCGCCGGAAAGGAACATCAGTATTTCCTTACTTGTGGCGTGACCCAACCTGTCGGCCCGATGGAGGTAAGCCTGTCGCTGATGGACAGCCATATATTATCGTCCGGGAGTTTAAAGCAGACCCAGGTTTCCTGCGGTTTGAATTACAAAACAAAATAATAGGAGCATCAATGAACGTCAAGGGAACCGCACTGGCGGTGCTGCCGATCTTCATCGAGAGCAAATTCGGCAAAGAGGGCCTTAACAAGTGGCTGGAATCGCTGAATTCCGAGGCGGCGGCGCTGTACCAAAACGCCAACACCGTCAAGATCAACCATTGGTACCCTTTAAAGGAAAGCTACCTTGAGCCGACGGCGGCCCTGTGTGAGCTTTTTTACAACAATGATCCCCGGGGGGCCTGGGAGGTGGGGCGATTCAGCGCCGATTTCGCCCTGAAGGGCGTTTACAAGGCTTTTGTCAAAATGACCTCGGTCAGCTTCTTCATCAAGCGGGCCAGCCTGCTGATGACCACCTACTACCAGCCCAGCAAAATGGAACTCAAGTCGTCCACCTACAGCCAGGCGATCCTGCATATGACCGAATTTCCCGAGGCTCACCACCTGATAGAATCGCGCATCGGGGGATGGGTCCAGCGCGCATTGGAGATCCACGGCTGCAAAGAGGTGGCGGTGGATATAACCCGCTCCCTGGCCAACGGCGATTCTCTCACCGAGTTTATTTTAAGCTGGAAATAATTTCGACACATCAGAATATTGGAGCCACCATGACCGCACAGAAAAGAGGCCTGGGAAAGGGCCTGTCGGCCCTGATCCCGGCCAAGAAGACCGCTGCCACCGTAATAACACATCATCCCGAAGGCATCGAACGTTTCCTGAAGCTGGCCGAGATCAAGCCCAACCGCTTTCAGCCCCGCCGCACATTCCGGGAGGCCGAGCTTACCGAACTGATGGACTCCATCAAAGAGAAGGGGGTCATCGAGCCGGTGATCGTCCGCCGCAGTGGCTCTGGATACGAGCTGATCGCCGGGGAGCGCCGCATCCGGGCCTGCCAGAAGCTGGGCCAGGAGAAGATCCCGGCCATCATCCGTCAGGCCACCGACCAGGAGGCCCTGGAGATAGCGCTGATAGAGAACATCCAGCGGGAGAATCTAAACCCCATTGAGGAGTCCCGGGGCTACGAGCGGCTGGCCAGGGAATTCAGCCTGACCCAGGAGGCTTTGGCCAAAAAGGTGGGCAAGGAAAGGTCGACCGTGGCCAACAGCCTGCGCCTTTTGGCCCTGCCGGAAGAGATCCAGAAAATGCTGGAGGACGACAAGCTGACCGCCGGGCACGCCCGGGCCCTGCTGATGGTCAGCGACAAGCGAAAACAGATGGCCCTGGCCCAGAACATAGTCTCAAAGGGCCTGTCGGTAAGGGAGGCCGAAAGCCTGGCCAAGGGGGAGCCTATCAAATCTGCCTCTGCTTCCCCAAAAAACCCCAAGCAATTGGATCAACATCTGACCAATATCCAGAACGAGATCCAGCGGACCTTCGGCACGAAAGTGCGGATAGTGCCTCAGGGAAAGAGCAAGGGTAAGATCGAGGTGGAGTATTATTCGGCCGATGATTTTGAGAGGATCCTGCAGAAACTCAATATCAAGTTATAAAATTTTAGGCACGACATAAAGACCGTGCCATATTTTTATCCAAAAGGAGAGTATATGGAGGGATTGATCGTATTGTTAGCTTTGGCAATAATCGCCCTTCCGGTAGTAGCGATCGTTGTTAATTTCAAGACCCATAAGATCATCCGGCAGCACTTGTTCGATATGCGGACAGATCTTGCCAGAATCGGCTCCTCCCTGGAAGATCTAAAAAAAGCCGTCCGTTCCCCGGGCATCACAGACCAACCCGCCACGGCTCCACGGGAACCACCAGTGCCGTCGGATGCGACAGTTGAAATCAAAGCCCCCTCGGCGGCTCCTGTCTTCTCGGAAAAAGAAAGCCCACCTGCCGGAGTTTCGGTTACAGCAGAAAAAACCGGGACTGCGGTTCCGCCACTTCCTTCTTCGCCAGCCGCGCCAAAATCGCACACCATAGAGAACATCGAGGGCGCCTTGGCCAAGATCTGGAACTGGCTGATAGTGGGAGAGGAATACCGCAATCCTAATGTTTCGATGGAATTCGCCGTGGCCAGCACCTGGCTGCTGCGGGTTGGGATCGTGGCATTGGTGGTGTGCGTGGGATATTTTTTGCGTTGGTCGATCGACAAGGGCCTGCTTGGCCCAGCAGGGCGGGTAACCCTGTCAATCCTGGCTGGATTGATCATGCTGGCGGCGGGAGTTCGCACCGTCGGCAAAAAATACCATTTGCTGGGCCAGGGGTTTCTGGGCGGCGGCCTAGCCTGCCTCTATTTTGCTATGTATGCCGCCGGACCGATGTACGCCTTGGTGCCGACCGCGGCTGCCTTCGCGTTGATGTGCTTGGTGACGATCACCGCCGGAGGCCTGGCGGTGATGACCCGGTCGCAACTGGTGGCCATTCTGGGCATCGTCGGCGGATACGCCACGCCGGTGATGCTGCGGACAAACCAGCCCAATCTGCCAGTGCTGTACCTGTACCTGCTGCTACTGAGCCTGGGGGTGCTGGGAATAGCCCACCGCCAGCAGTGGCGGCTGCTCAACTATCTGGCCTTTCTGTTCAGCTGGGGGATATTTTTGGGAAGCCTCGACAGCTACCGGCCCGAGGAGCATTTTACCCTGGCCATAGTGTTCCTCACCCTGTTGTTCGTGCTGCAGTCGGCCACCGTGTATTTCTATAACCTGATCCGTAAAAGGCCGTCGACAGCATTGGAAGTCATTCACCTGCTGCTGAACGGCCTGGTGTTCGCCTCAATTTCCTATCACTTGATCATAGAGGCCCGGGGCCGCCCCTGGCCGGCGGTAATGTGCGTGGCCCTGGCCGTGTTCTACGCGGCGCACATCACCGTCTTTTTGAAGAACCGGATCAATGACCGGCCGTTGCTAATAGCCTTGCTGGGACTGGCGGGATTTTTCACGGCGCTGGCTATACCGATCTTAACCGAACGAGAATCGATGACCATCTGTTGGTCGCTGCTGGCGTTTTTCTTTTTATGGGCCGGCCAGAAACTCCATAGCAACGTTCTAAAAACCATGTCCTCAATCTTGTATCTATTGGTAATCGGACGGCTATATTTTCTTGATATCCCCCGAAATTTCTCGCATCTCGATTGGATGGCCCAGCCGCAGGCTATCTATTGGAAAAGCTTTTTCGGCAGGTTCTGGACATTCGGCATCTCTATCGTTTCATTCTTCGCTTCGGCACTGCTGTACCGACGCAAACAGGAGGGAACATATTCTGTCGGTCCAGGAATCGATATCAAGCCGGTGGGGCAGGATGGTGCCATGGGCCATGCGGCCTTCTGGATCGGGGTGGTGGCATTTTTCACCGTTGCTTATCTGGAACTGGCACAGATGTTCAGTTATTTGCCGCCTTTCCGGACGCCGGTCCTTACCTGTCTGTGGGCACTGCTGGGCCTATACCTTTTGCGATATTTTCTGGCGGAGCATAAATCGGTTTACCGTACCGGCGCTATTTGCATTCTAATAGTAACGGTCGTTAAACTTTTATTCATCGATATCCCCGGATGGCACTATGGGTCGATTGCGATGGCCGGCGGCGACCACCTAACCGGCATGCTGGTCAGGACGCTAGACTGGGGGGCGGTGCTGGTCATGTTTTACCTGTTTGCCCGATCCGTCCGCGGTAGCAAGGAGCCAGAAAATCTTTATTCCGTATTAAAGGTGGCTGGTACGGCCCTATTGTTCCTGTATGCCAGTTTCGAGACCGACGCCTTTTTTCACTGGCAAGTGCCGGACTTTCGAACCGGTTCAATATCGGTGCTGTGGGCGCTGTTCGCCATCAGCTTCATTGCTATAGGCATCAGGAACGCCGGAAAGGGGTGGCGCTATGCCGGGTTGATCCTTTTCGTAGTGGTGGTGGGAAAGGTTTTTTTCTCGGACCTGGCCGGCATGGCTACCATCTACCGGGTTTGGGCCTTCATGCTGGTGGGGCTACTCCTCATCGCCGGGGCCTTCGCCTACATCAAGGCCAGCAGAAATTTCACCGCCAAAGAGGTCAAACAATGAAAATATTAACTGCAACGCTTCTGCTTTGCACCTTCGCCGTATGTCAGGGCTCCGTCAAACCGAATGACTTCAGATACTGCAAGGAGCTAGCAGCCGGAGACAGTCTGAAATCGGATGTCGGCGTCTTCAGTCTCGACGGCGATATCTACCGCAGCACCCAAGGAGACCTCTCGGACATCCGTTTGGCCGGGCGCGGCCTGCGCGAGGTGCCCTATCTCCTCCGGCTGGCCACCCGCACCGACACGGTGACGGTCCGTTATCCGATCGGGCTGGAGACCATCAACTTCAAGGAAGGGCCGGACAACAGCATCACCATAATCCTCAGCCGCAAGGAGACCGATTCCATCCCGGACGAGCTGGAGATCCGGACCCCGAACTCCAATTTCGAAAAGAGCGTCTCGGTTTATGGTAGCAAGGACCGAGCTGACTGGCAGGCCCTGGCTGTCAGTCAACCGATATTCGATTATTCGCGGTACATCGATGTCCGCAACACCAACGTTTTCCTAAAAGGCCCGGCCTTCTTCTATTACAAGGTGGTGGTAGGAACTGCGGTCGAGGTCAAGCGGTCGCCCTTCAGCCAGATCGTAACCCAGACCGGGGCCCGGCCGGGGGTGCGCTACGAGTCTTTTATGCAGAACGCCGAACCGTTCCGGATCGAGCAGGCCGAGTTCTTCGGGGTCAGGGCCGAGGTCCGGGCCGCCAACCCGCTGCAGGTTGACCATCCCCTTCCGGTGACGTCCTCGGCTTCGGACACGGTGGAAAAGGCGACGCTGATCTATTGCCGGTCAGACCGGCAGCCTATCAACGAGATCCGCCTGTCAACCGCCAGCCGGATTTTCCGGCGGCAGGTTCTGGTGGAGGGCACGGACGATACATCCAAAACCGCTGACTGGACCAAATTGGCCACAAGTATCGTGCAACGGCTGAAGATGGGAGCCTTTCGCCGGGAGAACCTGAGCATTCCGCTGGAAGGATGGCAACGATATTTGCGATACCGTCTGAGTATTGCCAATGAGGACAATCCTCCCATCGAGGTAAGCGGGGTTACGGCAAGGGGCGGCGTCCACCAGGTATTTTTCTTTCATAATCAGGACGAAACCCTGACGGTGTATTACGGCGGAGTGGATATCAAACCGCCGCGATATGATGTGGCGGCCATGCTGGTCGACATCCCCGGGGTTGTGGGCGCACAATGGCACCTGGGAGCGCAGCTGCCGGCAAATAAAAATGGGCCGGCCCGGCGCAGGCCGTGGCTCAGTCCCCAAAACATCCTGATATGCTCGCTGGTTGTTATGGTTGGTGTGCTGGCCGTGGTGCTGTTTCTGACAGTTAAAAAAGTTGAGCAGTACACTGCCCAGAAAAGTGAACAATAGTTCCCATGATTTGGTAATTTGAATTAGGAGTACGTTATGGATATTACGACGGTTTCTATACAGAAACCGGATGAAATCAACTTCATCCTGGGCCAGACCCACTTCATCAAACCGGCAGCCCCGGGCGGGGATCAAGAAATGAAGAAATCACTATAATGGCAGGCGGCAGTGATGAATAAAAATCCATCAACATTCATTTTGTTCAAAACCGAGGACGAAAAAATATCGGTGGATGTCCGGCTTGAAGACGATACGGTTTGGCTGTCGCAGGAGCAAATGGCGATATTGTTTGAAAGAGACAGGACGGTAATTGTCAAGCATATTGGTAACATTTTTTCGGAAGGTGAACTGGAAGAGAAAAGCAATGTGCGTTTTTTGCACATTGCAAATTCTGATAAGCCGGTAAAAATATACAACCTGAATGTAATCATTTCCGTAGGCTACCGGGTAAAATCGCAGAGGGGAACCCAGTTTCGCATTTGGGCCACCAAACGGCTTAACGAGTACATCCGCAAAGGTTTTACCCTGGACGATGAACGCCTGAAAAATCTGGGCGGCGGCGGCTATTGGAAAGAGCTGTTACAGCGCATTCGCGACATTCGCGCCTCCGAGAAGGTGTTTTACCGCCAGGTGCTCGACATTTACGCCACCAGCATTGATTATGACCCCCGGGCCGGCATTTCCATTGAGTTTTTCAAAAAAGTACAGAATAAAATCCATTATGCCGTCCACGGACAAACGGCTGCCGAGGTAATTTTCAACCGCGCCGACGCCGAAAAGGATTTTATGGGCCTGATGACCTTCCCGGGCAGCCGGCCGTATCTAAAAGACGCAGTGGTGGCAAAAAATTACCTGAACGAAAAGGAGCTCCGCTCGCTTGGCCAGATAGTTTCCGGATATTTGGATTTTGCCGAGCGTCAGGCCGAACGCGAACAGGCGATGACAATGAAAGACTGGGCCGCCCATTTGGACAAAATACTGATCATCAGCGGGGAAAAGCTGCTGCCGGGGGCCGGCGCCGTCAGCCACGAAAACGCCATTGAAAAGGCGGTCGCGGAATACAAGAAATACCAGCATAAAACATTGAGCGCAGCGGAAAATAATTATCTGGAGAGCCTGAAGGAATTGGAGACCAAAAGCAAACCGCCTGCGCTCAGGCCCAAAAAGGGCAGGGTTAATAAATGAGGCAACGAGAAAAAATATTTCACGCCCGGCGATACGTTAATCCGATACATAGGCAGATATACCCATGACCCAACACCTCGTCCCCATCCAAAAGCCCGAGGATATCAACTTCATCCTGGGCCAGTCGCATTTCATTAAGACCGTGGAGGATCTCTACGAGGCCCTGGTCTCCTCGGTTCCCGGCATCAAGTTCGGGCTGGCCTTCTGCGAGGCCTCCGGAGCCTGCCTGATCAGATCCGATGGAACGGATAAAGAGATGATCGAGCTGGCGTGTGAGAACGCCAAGAATATTGGAGCCGGTCATAGCTTCATCATTTTCTTAAAAGACGTATTTCCCATCAACATCCTCAACGCCGTAAAGAACTGCCCGGAGGTCTGCCGCATCTACTGCGCCACCGCCAATCCCTGCCAGGTGATCGTGGCCGAAAGCGAGCAGGGGCGGGGCATAATGGGGGTGATAGACGGCTTTGCCCCCAAGGGCGTGGAGGATGACGAGGGCATCAAGTGGAGAAAAGAGCTTCTGCGCAAGATCGGGTATAAACGATAGTTAAAAACCCATAACTAATGAGGTTATAACGATGAATATTTTATCAAAATTTGTCTTTTGGGCTGGCGCGACATTCTAGCTTTTCATTTCGTCCGTCATCGCCCAGCCGCCGATAACCAGCCGTCTGGCATCGGCACTAGAAAACACCAAGACCGATACGACGATATCGGTGTTGGTGTATTTCACCGACAAGGGCTTTTCCACCCAGGACGAATTAAGAAGCGCTTTGAAGCAGCGCCGGATGCAATTCTCCCCGCGGGCAATCAAGCGCCGGGCCAAGGTGGGACGGCAGGATATGACTTTTGAGGACCTTCCGGTAAATACCGATTACATCCGCCGGATCGTGGCCCTGGGCGCAAAGCACCGGCAGTCGCTAAACTGGTTCAACGCCGCCAGTTTCGAGATGACAGAACTCCAAGTCAAGATCTGCCAAAACCTAAGCTTTGTAAAAACCATCGATCTGCTTCCGGCCCGCAGTAAAAAGATCAGGCCGGAATTTGAAAACACCAGCCCGAAGATACCTGAGGCCGAAAGCCCTAAGGCCCACCTGCTGAACTACGGCCCGTCCTTTACCCAGGACAGCCTGATCAACGCAGTGATCTGCCACGACTCCGGCTATTCCGGGGCCGGGGTGCTGGTGGCCATGCTCGACAATGGGTTCCGTAAGGGCCACCAGGCTTTTGACTCGATCCGCGCCAACGGCCGCCTGGTGGATGAATGGGACTTTGTAACCATTGCAGACACCGTCGCCTGGGACGCGCACGGCACAGCCATCTGGTCGGCGGCCGGCGGCTACGTTCCCGGGAAGCTGATCGGGCCGGCCTACAAAGCGTCCTGGGCCATCTACCATACCGAGGACATGAGCCAGGAGATGCCGGTGGAGGAGGACCACTGGGCCGCGGCGCTGCAGCGGGCCGATTCCATCGGCGCAGAGGTGGTCTCCAGTTCGCTGGCCTACCGCGATTTCGACTTGCCCCAGTATTCGTATTCCTACGAAGACCTGGACGGCAACACCGCCATTTCATCCCTGGCCGCCCGCCATGCCGCATCGCTGGGCATCATCGTCTGCAATGCCATGGCCAACTCCGGCCCGTCGCTGGGAACCCTGGCCGCCCCGGCCGACGCCGATTCCATCATCTCGGTGGGCGCCACCGATTCCTTCGGTATCATCGCCAGCTACAGCTCCCGCGGCCCGACCTACGACGGACGGCCTAAGCCGGAGGTCTGCGCCCAGGGAACCCAGGTCTATCTGGCCTCCTGGGCCACCACCACCAGCTACGGCCGGGGATCCGGCACCTCCTGCTCCACCCCCCTGGTGGCCGGGGCCTGCGCCCTGATCCTGGAGGCCCACCCCGACTGGACGCCGCTGCAGGTGCGGGAGGGCCTGATGATGACCGCCAGCCGCAGCGCCAGCCCCGACAACTCTACCTATGGCTGGGGAATTATCGATACCTGGGCGGCCATGCATTATTCGCCAAGCGGGGCAGCCGGACAAAAACCGGAGTTGCCGCCCGGCTCCGGGCTGGCGCTTTCCTGCCGGCCCAATCCGATGCGGGCAGGCGCTGTAATAAGTTTTACCATGCCCGGACTGGGCAGCGCAAAGCTGTCGGTCTATGACATAACCGGCCGTCTGGTCTATCGATCACCGATTATCACCACCGCCCCGGGAAGCAACCGATTTTACTGGCACGGTCGTGATTACTCGGGCCGTCTGTTGGGCAATGGGGTTTATCTCTGCCGGGTGAACGGCGGAGGCCGGGCCGGAATAATAAAGATCACCATTATCCGCTGAACCTTTTTGCTTTTCAACAAAACGTAACCAATAACTTGCTGAGAGGATCAATTTTGCAGATCAAAGATTTTAAAAAGGCCGCCCTGATCTACCGGGACCGGGAGATATCCTATGCCGAAACCATCTCCCTGGTAAACCGCTTCGCCTCCTGCTATCGGTTAAACAAGGGGGACCGGGCATCGGTTTTCGCCGAGAACCGCCCGGAGTGGATCTATGCCTATTTATCGGTATGGCGGAACGCCGGCATCTCGGTGCCCATAGATTACCTGGCCCCGGCCGATGAGGTGTCCTATATCCTGAACGACTGCCGGCCAGCGGTGGTCTTTTGTTCGCACAAAACCAAAGAGGTTTTGGCCGAAGCGGTCAATTTGCTGGAAGGGGGCTATCGCCCGGAGATTCTGGTGTTCGAGGAGCTTTCCCTGCCGGAGAATGCGCCCGATAAAATGCCGGCCGAGCCGGACAAGCATGAGACCGCCACCATCATCTACACCTCCGGCACCACCGGCAGCCCCAAGGGGGTGATGCTGACCCACGACAACATCATGGCCAACATCGAGGACGTGGCGGACCACACCAAAATATTCACCGCCGATGACCGGCTGCTGGCCATACTGCCGTTCCACCACATCTTCCCGCTGATGGGGACCATCATGGCCACCCTGTATTGCGGGGCCACCCTGGTGATCCTGGAGAAGATCTCCTCCGAGGAGATACTGAACGCCCTGAAGCAATACCGGATCACCATCATCATCGGGGTTCCCCGGCTGTACCGGCTGTTTCACAAGGGGATGATCGACAAGGTCAACGCCAGTTCTGTTGCTAAAATACTTCTCAATATCTCCCGGACGCTGAAGCAGCCGGCCCTGGGGCGCCTGATATTCAAAAAAGCCCAGCAGGCCTTCGGGGGGCATATCAAATACTTCATCTCCGGCGGGGCCAAGCTGGACGAAAGGGTGGGCGGCGACCTTTACGCCATGGGCTTCGAGGTGCTGGAGGGATTCGGCATGACCGAGGCCGCCCCCATGATAACCTTCACCAAGCCCGGCCGGGTGAAGATCGGCTCGCCCGGCACCCCCACCAGCCAGACCGAGGTCAGGATCGAAGACGGCGAAATACTGGCCCGGGGCCGCAATATAATGAAGGGCTATTATAACAAGCCGGAGGAGACCGCCGCAATTTTGAAGGACGGCTGGCTGCATACCGGGGATCAGGGCTACCTGGACAAAAAGAACCGGCTGTTCATCACCGGGCGCAAGAAGGAGATCATCGTCCTGTCCAACGGCAAGAACATCAACCCCGAGGAGATCGAGAACCGCATCCTGTCTCTCTCTCCTCTGATCAAGGAGATAGGGGTCTATCCCCGGGAGGAGAAGCTGGGGGCGGTGATCCACCCCGACTTCCTGGCGGTCAAGAAACAGCAGGTGGTCAACTTGCGGGAGACCATCAAGTGGCTGGTGCTGGACAAGTTCAACCTGACGGCGCCCGGCTATAAGAAGATCCATCACTTCACCCTGGTCAACGACGAACTGCCCAAGACCCGGCTGGGCAAATTGAAAAGATTCCTGCTGCCCCAGATGGACGCCAGAACCTCCGAGACCCACCGCTTGAGGCCCGACCCCGACACCCAGGAGTACCGGACATTAAAAGCATACCTGGAAAAGGCCCTGGATAAAAAAATCTATCCCGACCAGCATCTGGAGTACGACCTGGGGCTGGACTCGCTGGGCAAGATAGAGCTGGACCTCTTTCTGGAAAAGAACTACGGGATCAAACTGGAGGACCAGGAGTCGGTGGCCCACCATACGGTGGAGGCCCTGAGCCAGTTGATGGCCGAACAAAAAAAGAGCGGCACGGCTGAGACATCGGACTGGCACAGCACCCTGCAGGAGAAGACCGATTTTCCGCTACCCCGAAGCCGGTTCATGCAATGCCTGCTGAAACTGACCGCTGCGCCCCTGTTCCGGCTATACTTCCACCTGCGAGGACAGGGGCAGCAGAACCTGCCGCCGGGCCCGTTCATCCTGGCCCCCAACCACCAGAGCTTTCTTGATGGGATATTTTTATCCATTCTGCTGCCAAACCGGATTTTAAAGGACACGTTTTTCCTGGCCGCCGGCAAACACGTGAAAACACCTCTTAATAGATTTTATGCCAACCACAGCAACCTGTTGGTGATGGACATCAACCGGGATTTAAAGAGCACCCTGCAGCAGGCGGCGGCGGCCATCCGGCAGGGAAAAAATCTGGCCATCTTCCCCGAGGGGGCCCGTAGCCGGGACGGCCGTCTTTCGGAGTTCAAAAAGACCTTCGCCATCCTCAGCCGGGAACTGCAAGTGCCGGTGGTGCCGGTGGCCATCTCCGGGGCCTATGCCTCGTTCCCCATCGGCCGAAAACTGCCCAAAGCCGGCAAGGTGTCTTTAAAATTCCTTCCGGCCATTTACCCGGGGCAGATGGATTATGAGCAAATCACCAGCCAGACCAAGGAAGCTATTGAACAAAATATTTAAGACAATGCTTTTAACCCAGCTCATCCTCGCCTTTCGGACAACGATGGCAGCCTCCCTTTCTCCTTGCTTCGTTAGACTCAGCACAAGACCACCAAAAGGGCGGGGTTGATTTTCAAAGGACAACCGCCCAGACCAGACCCGCCAGGCCATTGATTTTTCTTTAAATCTTTTACAGGAGACTCATAAATGAAACCCTCTCCCCAAGACAGCCTTCCGCTTTGGCATACCCTGCCCATCGAAACCGTCGTCAAGCAATTGGAATCTACCCCCGCCGGGCTGACCGGGGCTGAAGCCGTCAGGCGCCTGGCTGAACACGGGCCCAACGAACTGCTGGCTGCCCACCGCATCTCTCCCTGGGAGATTCTTTTTCAACAGTTCAAAAATGTGCTGATCGTCATTCTGCTCGTGGCCACGGCCCTCTCCGCCTTCCTGGGGCACGGCATTGAGGCGGTGGCCATTACCGTCATCGTGTTGTTCGCCGTGCTGTTGGGATTTGCCCAGGAGTATCGGGCCGAGCGCGCCATTGAGGCCCTGCGCCGGATGGCCGCGCCGACGGCAACCGTTCTCCGCGACGGGGAGGAGGTTGAAATCCCGGCCCGCGATCTTGTGCCGGGCGATATCATCCTGTTGCACGCCGGCGATAAAATTCCCGCCGACGCCAGATTGATCGAGGCTGTTAACCTGCAAATAGAAGAGGCGGCCCTTACCGGCGAATCGGTCCCGGTGGAAAAACAGGCCGCGATGCTGGCCGGCGGCCAAGCGCCGCTGGGAGACCGCAAAAACATCGCCTACTCCGGCACAACCGCTTCCTATGGACGGGGACGGGCCGTCGTGGTGGCCACGGGCATGAGCACCGAGTTCGGCAAGATTGCCCAAATGCTGCAAACGGTTGAAACCAGCAAGACCCCGCTGCAGGAAAATCTGGACCGGGTCGGCCATATGCTGGCGCGGGTCGCTTTCGCGGTGGTGGCGGTCATTGTCGCCCTGGGGCTTTTCCGGGGGCAACCCGTCATCGAGATGTTGATTTTCGGCATCGCCCTGGCGGTGGCCGTCGTCCCGGAAGCATTGCCGGCGGTGGTCACTATTTCGCTGGCCCTTGGCGTGCAGCGGCTGGTCAAACGCAATGCCCTGATGCGCCGCCTTCCGGCGGTGGAGACGCTGGGCAGCACCTCGGTCATTTGCTCGGACAAGACCGGCACCCTGACGAAAGACGAGATGACCGTCCGCAGAATCTTTGCGGCCGGGCGGACCTATGACGTCACCGGCGAGGGTTATGAGCCGCGGGGCCTGTTTTCGTATGCTGGCGCTCCGGTTGAACCGCCCAGCCAGTTGACCCTGCTGCTGCGGGCCGCCGCTCTGGATTCCGACTCGCATATTGTTTACAGCGAGAGCGAGGGTCGCTGGCACGTCAAGGGCGATCCTACCGAGGGGGCGTTGGTTGTCGCCGCCGCCAAAGCCGGGTTGAAGAAAGCCGACCTTGAGTCGCAGTTTCCCCGGGTGAACGAAATACCATTCACCTCCGAAACCAAGCGGATGACCACCCTGCATTCCGGGCCGGAGGGAATGGTGGCTTATTCCAAAGGCGCCCCGGAGACCATCCTGTCCTCCTGTGTCCGCCAATTGACGGCAGAGGGAGAGGCGGAACTCGATGCCGCCGGACGAGAGGCGATTCTGGAGGCGGCCCGCCAGATGGCCGGCCAGGCCCTGCGGGTGATCGCGGTGTCCTCCAAAGCCGGCGCTGCCATAGAAAACGCCGAACACCAGATGACCTTCCTCGGTTTGGCGGGAATGATTGACCCGCCCCGCCCCGAGGCCAAAGCCGCAATCCATACCTGCGAGCTGGCCGGGATCAAGCCGGTGATGATCACCGGCGACCACCCGCTGACCGCTAAGGCCGTGGCCCGGGAACTGGGCTTGCTCAAGACCGACCGGGTGGTCAGCGGCGCGGAGCTGGAGGCGATGGGCGAATCCGAGTTTGAGGGCCAGGTGGAAGACATCGAGGTTTATGCCCGGGTATCGCCGGCCCATAAGCTGCGGGTGGTTACCGCCCTGCAGAAGATGGGCCATATCGTCGCCATGACCGGCGACGGAGTGAACGACGCGCCGGCCCTCAAGAAGGCGGACATCGGGATCGCCATGGGCATCACCGGCACCGATGTGACCAAAGAGGCCGCCGCCATGACGCTCACCGACGACAACTTTGCCTCCATCGTCGCGGCGGTGGAGGAGGGGCGGCACATCTTCGGCAATATCAAGAAATATTTGATGTATCTGCTTTCATCCAACATCGGGGAAATAGTCCTGATGGCCGCCGCCATGCTGTTTGGAATGCCCCTGCCTTTGAGCGCCGTTCAGATCCTCTATGTCAACCTGGCGACCGACGGCCTGCCCGCCCTGGCCCTGGCGGTGGATCCGCCCGAACCCGACCTGATGCGCCGGCAACCTCGCAAACCGCGCACCGGAATTTTTACCCGTCCGGTGGTGATCCTGATGACGGTGGGCGGGCTTTGGTCGGCGGCGGTCAACCTGGGCCTGTTCGCCTGGGCGTTGAATTCCGGACGAGGGGTGAAAGAAGCCATGACGATGACTTTCGTATCCCTGGTGTTAATTCAATTCTTCAAAGCCTACAACTTCCGTTCCGACCGCCATTCGGTGCTGATCCGCCCCTTTGCCAATGGATGGCTGAATTGGGCGATCCTATGGGAGTCGGCGCTGCTGGCATTGGTCGTTTATCTGCCTGTTCTGCATAAGCCGTTCGGCACTTTTGCCCTGACGTTGATCGATTGGGTCATTGTCGCCCTGGTGGCCTTAACAATTACCCCGGTGCTGGAACTGGCAAAATGGATGGAGCGACGGGGGTGGTTTGGAAAGATAAGCTGACTGCCCGTGCACGGCTCCGTCCCCTTGCGCTCTGAAGATAGCTGACTCTGTACCGGTAAAACTACCGAGTCTTCTGGGGTTTTGCCTCATGCGTTGGCGCTGTTGAATTTGCCGAATGAAACACCTCGAAGCAAACTTGGAGAAATTGCTGATTAAAAATATTTTCCAAAAACATATTGACAAAAGCCCTTTCCGGGCGTAGAATGAATCCATAAGGAGGACAGTCTATGCCCGGCTGTATCTTTATGTACACCTGTATATTTCCGGAAAAAGGAACGGACCGTGACCCCCGCTGCAATACGGCCCCTGATACCGTCTATGATAAAGCCGCCTGCCAACAGGCGGTTTTATATTTTCACCCCAAAATACAGCGAGGATTCCGGCAATGATGCCCGTTCCCAGAAAAGCCCAAGAAGACCGGTGCCGTCTCCGGCTGGCCGAGCCCTCCATGGAGCTGGAGCAGGCTTTTCATAAAATGACCGCCGACTATCTGGCCGCCGGAGAAAGCCGCTATACCGAATTGTCCCAAACCATGGGCCTGGCCTTTGACCGCTACATCAAGGACCTGCAGCGGGAATGCCTGGAGCGGGATCCCTCGGATGGCCGGGTGCCCTGCAGCACCTTTTGGATGCTATCCGATGATGTTGTCATCTGCGGGATCAGCCGTCTGCGGCATTACCTGACCCCGGAGATGGAGCTGGAGGGAGGCCATGTCCTACTGGAGGTGCCGCCCTCCCTGCGCCGCCGGGGGTACGGGTCGATCCTTTTGGAAATGACCCTGGAACGGGCGGTGGAGTTGAAGATAACCAAGGCCCTGCTTACCTGCGACTGGGACAATTTCGGGGCCATCCGGGTCATCAAGAACAACGGCGGGATGCTGGAAAACACCATCTTATCCACCAGGACGGGGGGAAAAGTGATGCGATTCTGGATCGATCTGACATAGATCGATCAGTACGTATCTTTATTTTCTTCCCAAAAACCCGAAAGCCTTCGGGTTTTTTATTTTTAAAAACGCTTTTTATCATTGTATTCAACCTAAAAATGATATAAAATATTTAACGGCCGGGTCTTTCATCTCTTTTGGTGGAGGGAATGATGCGGGTCTGCATCGTCTATTTTTCACAGACCGGGAACACCCATAAGATAGCCGAGGCCATCCAGGCCCAGACGGCCGAAGCGGCCGGGCATTGTGCTATGTTGCGGCTGGAGGAAGCCGATCCGGCTATCTTCTCCGGTTACGATGTGGTGGGATTCGGGCTGCCGGCCTTCTACTTCAGGGAACCCATCAATGTCTATCATTTCTTTAAAGACATGCCCGATCAAAGCAAGGCCGGCCGGTCAAAACCATTCTTCTTTTTTGTCACCCACGGCGGCACCCCCGGCGATGTATATTCCCGGATTGACCGGCTGGCTAATTCTCGCGGTATGCAAACCATTGACTATTTTCAATGTTTAGGCATCGACACCTATCCTCCGTTTGCCGACAGAAAACCCTTGACCGCCTACGGACATCCCGATCAAAATGATCTGTTGCAGGCCAAGACTTTTGCCAAAGACATCATTCATAAGGCCGGGGCTTATCTTGGCCGCGGCGAATTCAATAAGCCGAAGATCCCGGGAAATTGGATCACCCGGACCGTGGCCGGTTTTTTCAGCGAACAGAAAATACGTCTAATGATGCGGCGGCATCTGCTTCCGTCAAAAAACATCCGGCCGGGGAGGTGCACCAAATGCGGCTTGTGTGTGGAGAACTGCCCCCAGGGCATCATCAGCCTGAACCCCTATCCGATGATCGACGAATCAAACTGCATCGCCTGCTACCACTGCCAGCGGATCTGCCCTACCAACGCCCTAGACTGCGACTGGCGGGTCTTCAAATTCATCAGCGGCGAATATTTTAGGTCCCAAAAACCAATACCTCCCGGTGATTGAATACATTACATTTTAGGAGCATCTAATGTCCCCCAACAAAACATCCCTTGAGAAAAACCTCCCGGAACAGCCCGGGGAGAATTCCACCCTGAAGCTGATCGAACGGCTGACCGCGGCCCCCGGGCCGTCTGGCTACGAGACCCGGGCCGCCTTAACCGCCGGTGAGGAGCTGGCCCCCTTCGCCACCAAGGTCAAGGTGGACAAGATGGGCAGCGTGGTGGCCTTCAAAAAAGGGCTGTCCCGGGACGGCAAAAAGATCCTGCTGGCGGCCCATCTGGACGAGATCGGCCTGCTGATCACCGGCATCGAGCCCGGGGGATTTTTGCGCTTCACCCAGGTGGGCGGCTTCGACGCCCGGGTGCTGCTGGGACAGGAGGTGCTGCTGCACCCCGTCGGCCGGTACGGGCCGGATACCCGGATCGCCCTGCCGGGCATCATCGGGGCCAAGCCGCCGCATTTCCAGACCCCGGAGGAATCGGGCCAGGTGATCCCCATGGAGGATCTGTATATTGATCTGGGGATGGATGCGGCGGCGGCCAAAGCCAAAATCAGCATCGGGGACCTGGCCACCTTAAGGATGCCCTTTACCAATCTCAAGAATGACCGGGCGGCCGGAAAGGCCATGGACAACCGGGCCTGCATCGCCATCATGGTCCAGGCCCTGGAGATACTCAGCAAATGCCATCACCGCTGGGATGTTTATGCGGTGGCCACCGTCCAGGAGGAGGTGTCCGGTCTGGGGGCGCTGACCTCAGCTTTCGACATCCATCCCGACATCGGGATAGCCATAGACGTCACCCATGGCGACACGCCGGGGGTGCCCGACAACGACACTTTCTCCATCGGCAAGGGGCCCACCATCACCGTCGGGCCCAACATCCACCCGGCCGTCGCCGATAAACTGAAGAAGGTGGCCAAGCGCGAGGAGATACCCTTTCAGATAGAGCCCTGCGCCGGCATCACCGGGACCGATGCGGTGGATATTCAGATATCCCGGGAGGGCATCCCCACCGGGCTTTTAGGCCTGCCCCTGCGCTATATGCACACCCCGGTGGAAACTTTAGCGGCGGTGGATGTGGAACGCTCGGCCAGATTATTGGCCCGTTTCATCCAGGATCTGGATGACATCAATTTGGAATGGAAGGACGGCTGAAATGACCGTCTGGGCAACACCGGCTATGCAATTGATCAAAACGAGACCTCTGCGAAACTAACCACTGAAGCACGGAACTGCTGAAAATACCAAGGAAAGGGCCTCAAAACCGTTCTTTTCCATGATTATTGTTCCGATAATTCAGTGCTTCCGTGCCTGCACGCTGTAGCGCGGAGTTTACACCGATAAAAGAGGTGGCGCGCAAGCGTGGAAAAGCTTTTGCAGAAGGCTCAAAACATATAATGCCTGTTAAAACCAGCGGGCAAAGGGGACAAAATGCACGAGTCAAGCACCTTTGCGGATAAGCTAAGTCATCGATTGCCGGTCATTGTGATCTTGGCGGCATTCGGTCTAATTCAGGGACCGCTTCTGGTTAATACGCAACTTCTCTGGAAAGCTCCGCGGTTGTTTCCAGTATTTGATTTTGACGGCATCCTGTTTGATATGCTTTTCACATTCCTTGCCGGAATCTTTTTGCTCGTTAAGGCCAATCATGTCAAGTCGTTGGAATGGTGGGGCGGTTTCTTGGCCATGATAATTCCTTATGTTCTCTTAAAGAGCTTGGGGGTATATTTTGACCAAACGCAGTATCTTATCGCCGCGGCAGAGGGCCGTCACATAGGCGGCGGCGCAGCAATGGGGCATGTTTTCTTTATTTTCTATCTCATGGGACCGGCCGTGCTCTTAAGCATGGCAGGATTTTATTCCGTTCGCAAGCTTCGGGGGGCGCGCAAATAAAACTATCGTCTTAACCAATCAGGATATGGATGACATCAATTTGGAATGGAAAGATGACTGAAAGGCGGTCAGAAAAATAATGAACATTCGCGAAGAAGTGCCAATAAAATCCTTTTCGATTTCGGCGTATGTATGCCGGATTGAAGACGCCAAGGGCCGATACCTCATCCTTAAACGCAATTCCTCGTATTTGCCCGATTCTTGGCAGATGGTGTCCGGCAAGATAGAGAAAGGGGAAAAGGCTTGGGAGGCGGCGCTTCGGGAAATAACGGAGGAGACCGGTTTAATCCCGGATCGGCTCTACTCCGTTAACAAGCTGGAACAGTTTTACGAAGCTAATCAGAACTGCATAAACCTTGTGCCTGTCTTTGTCGGTTTTATCGATTCGGACCAGCCGGTAAGGCTCTCCCCGGAGCATGGCGAATACCAGTGGGTTTCCCCCGACGAGGCAACGAATTTACTGTGTTTTGAACACCAAGCCGAGACCATGCGCTTTATCGAAGACATGTTTGTAAAACAAAAGCCTCTGGAGTTCTTGAGAATCAAGATAAAATAAGGTACACCGTTCAAGCCAACCCTAGTTTATTTAATTTCCGCGATGAAAGAAAAAACAACGACTTTCCCTAATGGTCTGAAAGTTGTAACGCTACATATGCCGGAGAAGAAGAAAATCGGCATGATGGTCGCCGTGGGCGTTGGGTCAATTCATGAGACGGCGAAGACCGATGGAGCAGCACATTTCACGGAACATATGCTGTTTAAGTCGAACCAGCATAGAAACAGCAGCCAGCTTCTCCAGGATATGGAATGGAACGGAATCCAGCCTGGAGCATTCACCGATCGCGACTGTACCGCCTTTCGTGTCACGTCACCATCCCAGACATTCACCAACGCAATACAAATCGCCCATGAAGCATACCTGAATCTTGACTATGTACGGGAAGAAATGGAGACCGAGCGGGAAGTGGTGAATACGGAAATAAAGAGATGCGCGGAAAGCCCTGGCGGTCATGTGATACACAACCTGCTGATGCCTTACTATTTCAAAGGCACTGACCTTGAGAGAAACGTCTTTGGCCGGGTGAATGCGATCTCAAACATCACTTACGAAGAGATGGTCTCGTTCAAGGCAGAACATTATATCCCACAGAAGACGGTGATCTCTATAGCGGGAGAATTCAATCAGGACGATATCCTCGATAAAATAGAAAAGACATTCGGCCAGCTCCCCCCGTCCATTTATACCGAAGCAAAATACAATACAAAGGTGGTAGCTGTTGCTAAGGAGCCTCTTTATGAAGTAAGAAAAAGCGTCGGACAGGTGTATATGGCCCAAATCCTGAAAGCGGCCGACCGGTTTTGCGGGGAGGAATATTACGCGTTACGCTTTCTGGAAACTGCCATCGGCAGGACAATGTACTGCCGAATGTTTAAGGAACTGCGGGAACGGCGGGGAATCGGCTATGATAGTTGTTCGATGTACCAGGCCCATCCCGAGAACTGTATAATTTTTTGGGTCGGCGGTATTGATCCCAAGCGGCTCCTGGAAGCGCGAGATGTTCTTGATCAGATTTTAGATGACATTGTTAAAAATGGACTCCCACGGGAAGAAATCGAGGGGGTTAGAAATAAGGCGTTATCTCTATTGCATGACCGTTTGGAAAATCTGGACGAAATCACTATAGATCTCTTCAGAAAAGGAATGTATGATTTCCCCTGCTCCATTATTGGCGAAGAAGAGAGCTATAAAAGCATTAACGCAGAGACCCTGATAAAGGTTGCTAATAAATATCTAACTCAACCAAGAATCGAAGCCGGGATAAAACCTGAGTAAAGAATAGTTTAATTTATAATTAAGGATGCAATGATAGACCTGAAACTAATAGAACAACTGACCAACGCCTTCGGGGTCAGCGGATGCGAGGGCGAGGTCCGCAACATCGTCCGTAAACATATCACCAAGAACGTCGACCAGATCCGGGTGGACGCCCTGGGCAACCTGATAGCATATAAAAAAGCTTCGGGGGCAAAACCGGGCGCCAAGAAAACAAAAGTGATGCTGGCCGCCCACATGGACGAGGTGGGGCTGATGGTCACATCCATCGACAAATCGGGTTTTCTGCAGTTCGACAAGGTGGGCGGGGTGGATAACCGGGTACTGCTGGCCAAGAAGGTGCTGGTGGGAAAGGATAAGATCCCCGGGGTGATCGGCTCCAAGGCTATTCACCTTATTGCCCGTAAAGGAGAGCATAAAAAAGTTTCACCTCACAGTGACCTGTCGATAGATATCGGAGCCACCAGCCAGGAGGATGCTCAGAAGTTCGTCTCTCCCGGCGATTATGTGATGTTCGACACCAAATTCGAGGACTGGGGAAAAACTCTCAAGGCCAAGGCTTTCGACGACCGAATCGGGTGTTATATGATCATTGAGCTGTTGAAGGAAAGATACCCCTTTGACATTTACGCCGCTTTCACCACCCAGGAGGAGGTCGGATTGCGGGGCGGCCGGGTGGCGGCCTATAAGGATGAGCCGGATATGGCCTTTATTCTGGAGGGCACCGGGGCCGGGGACATGCCCCAGCCAAAAGAACGTGACGAAAGCCTGGTGCCGGGACTGGGCCTGGGGCCGGTGATCACCATTATGGACCGCTCGGTGTTCTGCGACCAGGGCCTGGTGAAACTGCTGACCGATACCGCCAAAACCAACCGGATACCCCATCAGATCAAACGGCCGGGAATCGGCGGCACCGACGCCGGGCGCATCCACTTAAGCAAGGGCGGTGTTCCCTCGGTGGTGCTGGCCATCCCCTCGCGCTACATCCACTCGCCGGTCTGCCTGTCCAGCAAAAAGGACATTGAGAACGGCCTGAAGTTGATGCGGCTGGCCCTGAATAAGGTCAAATAAAAAAAGAGAGCCCGAAGGTTCCCTTTAAAGATCGTCTTATTTATAGAATATCAGCGGCAGGTCATACCGCCATAGCTATCTGCTCCAGAAGTTTCTGGGTATCGAATGGCTTGGAGACCACATCGATCACCTTGAACTTTCCGGCCCGGGTCCGTAGCTCCGGGCTGCCGAAGGCGGTGATGATGATCACCGGAAGCTCCGGCCAGCGATGCCGAACCTCGCACAGCACCTCGATGCCGTCCATGCCGGGCAGCATGTAGTCCAACAGCAGCAGATCGGCCGGTTTTTTGCCCATCTGCTCCAAACCGTCCGGGCCGTCGTAGGCTACCATGGCCTCATAACCCTCGGACTCCAACAGGGTGGTCATCATCTCGCCCACTGCCGGCTCGTCATCTATGATCATTATTTTTTTGTTCATTGGCTCTCCAGGAATGTTACGGTCGGGGCTGCCGCCCCGCAGGTGATGCATCAGTATATAACATTCAATTTAATAAAGTCAAGCTTTTTCTAATCCTGTCAGCATCCGCCCGGGTCGGATTTACCTTAACGCTGTTGTCGCTGCCTGGATTTTACCATTGACAGAGGGGGCAAAAAGCCATAACATTAACCCGTGCGACCCGGACCAACAAGTATTTATAAAAGAAGATAACCTTTTACAAGGAATTATTTAATGAAAGACATCATCAAAAGGCTCACCGAGACCTATGGCCCGTCCGGCAGCGAAAGCCGGATCAGGGAGCAGATCAAAAAAGAGATCCGGGGCCTGGCCGACCAGGTCAGCACCGACGTGCTGGGCAACCTGATCGCAGTCAAGAAGGGCAAGGGCTCCCGGGTGATGGTGGCGGCCCACATGGACGAGATCGGGTTCATCGTCACCCATATAGATAAGAACGGCTTCCTGCGCTTCTCCAATATCGGCGGGATCTATCCCTACAACATCATCGCCCAGCGGGTGGTCTTCGAGAACGGCACCATCGGCACCATCAACGAGGAGCGCTCGGAGAAGCCGGCCGACCCCCGGCGGCTGGACCGGATGTATATCGACATCGGGGTCAAGGACCATAAAGAAGCCTCGGCCATGGTGTCGGTGGGCGACGTGGCCGGGTTTCACCGGGCCTGCGAATTCCTGGGAAACCGGGTCATCGCCAAATCCATGGACGACCGGATCGGCTGCGCCATCATGATCGAGGTCATGAAGCAGCTCAAGAAAACCCCCAACCAGATATATTTCGTCTTCACCACCCAGGAGGAGGTGGGGCTGCGGGGGGCCACCACCGCCGCTTTTGGGGTAGCCCCGGACCTGGGGATCGCGGTGGACATCACCGGGGCCTTCGATACTCCCGAGGAGAAGCCCAAGCTGCCGTCGGTGCTGGGCAAGGGGACCGCCATCAAGATCAAGGACGCCGGGATGCTGGCCCACCCGGGGGTGAAAAAACTGCTGGTGGATACCGCCCGGGCCGGCCGGATCCCCTACCAGTTTGACATTCTGGAGGGCGGCACCACCGACGGGTCGGTGATTACCAAGACCAGGTCCGGCATTCCCACCGGGGTGCTGTCGGTGCCCACTAGGTATGCCCACTCGGCCTCGGAGATGGTGGATATGGCCGACGTTAAGGCCACGGTGGACCTGCTGGTCAAGCTGCTCTCATCGAACATAAAAACCAAGGGGTTTTAAGCCTCCGGGAAAGGTCCTTAACCACGGAATCACGGAAATCAAAAATAATAATTTCAAACCTCTCGACTATTAACGTCTAAGATATAATCGCCTAAATCAGCGTTGATCGTCCGACGCCATAGCAGTCTTATATGTTTGCCGGCTATGGCCGACGGCGTCTGTACCCTTTAATAATAATCTGGATCCAATGAAAAAACGGGAAAGATACATATCGTTCATAATGGCGCCTCATCATAAGGCCCAGCCATGGCAGATGGATGTCTCCTATACCAATCTGAAGCGCATCGCTATTCTGCTGTCGGTATTATTGCTGGCGGCGGTATTTTTCGTCATCAATTACGGCCATATTTTCTGGCGGGCCAGCCAGTATGAGATCATGAAGAAAAGAACCCGGGAGGTGGAGGAAAAATTCAGCGAGCTTAATGAACTGAAGAGGGAGCTCTCCAATCTAAAAAAGACCGAGACAAAATTACAGCACATGCTGGGTATCACCCAGCAGCCGGCCCTGCTTTCCTTAAACGACATCACCCGCAGCACCTCGCTAAATGCCTCGGTGGCCGGTGACCAGGCTCTCTTGAACAGCCCCGGGGACACGGCATCACTGAACATCGAGTGCTCGACCCCCAGCATCATGCCGGTCAAGGGCTGGGTCTCGGCAAAAATAAGCGCCCATCACACCGGTGTTGATATCGCCGCCCGGGAGGGCGATCCGGTGGCGGCGGCGGCCGACGGCATCGTCACCTTCGCCGGATGGGATAATTATTTCGGCAACAAGGTGGAGATAGCCCACGGACACAAATTCAGCACCATGTACGGACACAATGCCAAGCTGTTCGTCAAGGAAAAACAGGCGGTCAAGCAGGGGCAGGTGATCGCCCTGGTGGGCTCCACCGGGCAAAGCTCCGGCCCCCACCTGCATTACGAGGTCCGGATCAACGGCAAGCCGGTCGATCCATCCTATCACTGGATAAATCGATGACCGGAAAATTTTAAAAAATATTTCCCTTGACAATCTTGGGCTAACCTGATATATTTACCAAGCTGATAAATAAATACGTATACCCTTTTATGAAATCGCGGACTTTATTTCCGTGGTTTCATTTTGTTTTTATATCCAACTTGTGGAAAAGTGTGTGGATAACTCCCTGACGGCGGTGTTATGTATTAAGTCATTGTTAAATCAAAAATTAGCCCCACATCCGATCGTGTGGATAAATAATAAATCAAATATTTAATATTTACGCTAACTATTGCAATGCATCATGTTGCATCAACCAGCTTCCTGTGGATAAATCTGTTAAGAACCCGTAAATAGCATCACCATTAAGGTAATACACCGCAACCATCAACAACCCTTAAAAACACTGCTTTTCTGATTGTGGATATCCTATGAACCAACAAATACAAGCGCTGTGGGCCCAGTCCCAGGACAGGATCAAAGAACGGATAGGCTCCCAGAGCTTTGACACCTGGATAAAACCGCTAACCGCCATGACGGTAGGCGAGGACAGCCTGACCCTTAAGGTTCCCAATCACTTTTTTGTGGAATGGCTGGGGCAGCATTACCTTAATATGATGAAAGAGGTGGTATCGGATATTTTTCATAAGCCCCTCTCCATAGTCCTGGTCCCTCCGGTGGGAGAAATTCAGGCCGCCGCCCGCCAAAAACCGGAGCCAACCGAATTCGTCCCGGCCCAGCCGACCAGCGAGAGCGGCCTCCGGGAGAGATATATCTTCGACACCTTCGTCATCGGCAAAAGCAACGAGTTCGCCTATGCCACCGCATTCGCCACCGCCCAGGATCCCGGAAAGCTGTACAACCCGCTGTTCATCTACGGGGGGGTGGGGCTGGGGAAGACCCATCTGATGCAGGCCATCGGTCATTTCACCAAGCGCAAGAGGCCAAAGGCCCGGGTGCTGTACATTCCGGCCGAGAACCTGATGAACGAACTGGTCTATGCTATTCAGAACCGCAAGATGCTGGAATTTAAGAATCGATATCGTTCGCTGGACATCCTGCTGCTGGACGACGTCCAGTTTCTGTCCGAAAAATCCGGCCTGCAGGAGGAGATCTTTCATACTTTCAATTCGCTGTACGATGCCCGTAAACAGATCGTCCTGACCTCCGACCGGCCGCCCAAAGATATCTCCCATCTGGAGGAGCGCCTGGTATCCCGCTTCCAAAGCGGCCTGGTGGCCGACATCCAGGCTCCGGACTTGGAGACCCGGGCGGCCATTCTTAAAAAGAAGGCCGAGCTGGACGGCCTATCCATCCCCAACGATGTCATCTATTTCATCGCCGCCTCGGTAAAATCAAACATCCGGGAGCTGGAGGGGTCATTGATAAGGGTGGTGGCCTTCTCCTCGGTGTCGGACCAGGAACTGACGGTGGATTTCGCCCGGGAGGTCCTCAAGAACATCATCTCCCAAAAATCCCGCCTGATATCCATCGAGCTTATCCAGAAAATAGTGGCCAACTACTATTCCATCCCCGAAGAGGCCCTCAAATCAAAAAGACGGATCAAAAAACTGGTGCTGCCCAGGCAACTGGCCATGTACCTCAGCCGGGAGCTGACCTCAGCCTCACTCAACGATATTGGCAACCGCTTCGGCGGAAAGGACCATACCACGGTGCTGCATGCCATATCAAAAATAAAAAAAATGATAGCCTCTGACAACGAGATAACCTCCCAAGCCGATAGGATAACCGAGTTGATCAACGGTGGATAGACTGTTACTTTCCTTATTCTGGCCCTCCAGCTTGTTGACTGCTGTTGACAACACCGCCGGATATCAACCGCCAATCTAAAACATATCCCCATGATATACATTCTTTAATGTTTTATACAACAGCGCTTTATATCAGTCCATCAACAATATCAAGATTTACTATTGACTTTTATTATAATTTAGATATATCATATATTAGTTCTTTAGTTCTTAAGTATAAAATTAAAAACCAAAAAATTGGAGCCGGGATCAAATGAAATTTTCCGTTAACCAGGAAAAACTTTACACCTGCCTGCAGAGCCTGATCGGGGTGGTGCCGACCAAAAGCACATTTCCGGTCCTGACCAATATTCTGATAGAGGCCAACAACAATAAACTGAAATTATCGGCCACCGACCTGGAGATTGCGGCCGTGACCCAGATAGATGCCCAGACCGCCGGCACCGGCTCCATCACCGTTCCGGCCAAACAATTCTTTGAGATAATCAAGCAGCTGCCGCCATTGAGCATCGACATTGAAGTCACCGGCAATAAAGTATCCATCAAATGCGACCGCAGCCGCTTTAACATCATCGGGCTTCCCAAGGAGGACTTCCCCAAGATACCGGAGATCAGCAAGGATAAGAGCGTCAAACTGGGCAGCGGAATACTGCAGAACATCATCAAGAAGACCCTATTCGCGGTGTCCACCGACAGCTCCCGGCCCGACCTGTGCGGGGTGTTCCTGCAGATGAGCGGCGACAAGCTGAAAGTGGTCACCACCGACGCCCACCGGCTGGCCATGCTGGAGACCATGATTCCGCCCATCTCACAGAACAGCGAGCTGCTGCTGTCTCCCAAGGGCCTGAACATCGTCAACCGGATGCTGCCGGGCTCGGACACCGAGATCACCTTGCGGTTCGACGACAGTTATTCCCAGTTCAGCTTCGAGGACACCCAGGTCTATGCCCGGCATATCGAAGGCCCCTACCGGGATTACGAGAAGGCCATCCCCAAGAACAATAAAAAAACCCTGACCGCCAACGTGGAGCTGCTGACAGCGGCGGTGCGCCGGGTGGCCATTCTTTCCGACACCTTCACCCACCAGATCAGGCTTTCCCTGAAGGCCGACAGCGTAGAGCTCTCCAGCCAGACGGTGGATATCGGCGAGGCCCGGGAGACCATCGCCGCAGTGTTTAAAGGCGAGGAGATGGAGATAGGATACAACGCCAGCTACCTGCTGGACATCATCAAGAACCTGGACTCCGAGGAGCTGGTCTGCTCCCTGAACACCTCTTTGTCGGCCGCCCTGATCAATCCGGCCAAGCAGGCCGAGGATTACAGCCTGATGTACCTGCTGATGCCCATCAGGCTTCCGGAATAGAAGGGAAGTAATATTCCCAAAAAGGAAGTAAGCCTTTGGGCACGACGGGCGCCGGACAGTTTACTTCCTTTTTTCAATCCGAAAAACATTCAATGACAGGTGAATATTGGCCGCTGAGCAGAACATAAAGACCCAGGAGACCAGTCTCTACGAGGTGGTGGACCTGCTGTGGAGAAGGAAGACCCTGATCCTGGTCTGCCTGGCCGGGATCCTGTTGCCGATCAGCATCGCCAACTTCACCCTGCCGCCGGTCTACGAGAGCCAGACCACCATCATCTTCGAGCAGAGCCGGGAGCCCATCGCGGCCTTTGACGTCTCCGACGCCTTCAGCCGCAAGAGCTACATCGTCAACCAGATCGAGGAAATCAAGGCCCGGACCCTGGCCGAGGAGGTGGCCCAGAAGCTGGACCCCGAGACCGCCGCCCAGATCCTTAAGGACCAGGGCCGGGGATTATCCGATGCCGGCCGGCATCAGATTTTGGCCCAGCGGATAAAGAAGGGCATCTCGGCCGAACCCATCCGGGACTCCGACGTGATCCTGATAAAATTCCAGGGGCCCACCCCGGCCAGCGCGGCCCGGGCGGTCAACCTGGTGGCCGAGACGGTCAAGGAACGCAGCTCCAAGGTCAAGAGGGAGCAGGCCTCGTCCACCAGAAAATTCATCGAGGTCCAGCTGCCGGCGGTGGAGGCCGGGCTGGCCAAGGCCGAGGATGCCATCAAGGGGTTCAAGTCCCGCAATCAGGTGGTATCGCTATCCGACGAGGCCCGGGAGGTGCTGTCCCGGATGACCGAGATCGACAAGATGTACGCCGTCACCGTCACCCAGAAGATGGCCCTGGAGAAGAAGCTGGAGGCCATCTATTCCAAATTAGATTATAAAGCGGATTTCTCCGAGGGCGGCAGCAAAATGACCTCCGGGGCGGTGGCCGATTCGCTGAGAAAGAGCCTGTTGGACCTGCAGATCGAGGCCACCCAGCTTTCCATCAAGGGCTACCCTCCGGAACATCCCCAGATATACAAGCTGAACAAACAGATCGAGGCCACCAAGAACAAACTGGTGGAGGAGCTGGCCAACATCAGCAAAGGGGGGCAGGCCAAGCCCATGCCGGAGATGTCCGACCTGCTGGCCCAGATACCGCCCCTGCAGATAGAGCTGATCTCCCTGGAGGCCCGGGAGCTGGCCATCCGTGATTTCAGCAGCGGCTACGAGAGCGACCTCTCCAAACTGCCATACAAGGAGCTGGAGCTGACCCGATTGCTGCGGGCCAAGGACGTCAACGAGAACATCTACAAGATGCTGCTGGAGAAATACGAGGAGGCCAAGATCACCGAGGCCGGCAAGATCGGCAACGTCCGGGTGATCGACCCGGCCAAGGAGCCGCTTTCGCCCATCAAGCCGCGCAAGGCGCTGAATCTGCTGATCGGGCTGGTGGTGGGGCTGGTGCTGGGAATAGGTCTTTCCTTCTTTCTGGATTCCATGGACAATTCGGTCAAGACCGCCGAGGAGATCGAGACCACTTTCGGGATACCGGTGCTGGGCCTGATCCCCAGCATCCAGTCCGAGGACCCCCGCAGGAAGAAGCGCAACGGCCGTGACGAGATATCCAAGATTGCCTCCACCCTGGTGACCAAATACACGCCCCGCTCCCCCATCTCCGAGGCCTACCGGGCCATCCGGACCAACATCCAGTTCTCCAAGATCGACGCACCGCTGCGCTCCATAGTGGTGACCTCGGCCGCGCCCTCGGAGGGCAAGTCCACCACCGTGGCCAATCTGGCCTTCACCACCGCCCTGGCCGGGGCCAAGACCCTGCTGATAGACGCCGACCTGCGGCGCCCGGTGGTCCACTCGCTGTTCGGGCTGGAGCGGGAGCCGGGCATGACCAACATCCTGGCCGAGCGCCTGGCGCCGGAGAAGGTGATCAAGCCATCCGGGGTGGAGAACCTGGACATCCTGACCTGCGGGGCCATCCCCCCCAACCCCTCGGAGCTTTTGGGCTCCCAGAGGATGAAGGAGCTGGTCCAGCAGTTGAAGGGAAAGTACGACCTGGTGCTGTTCGACAGTCCGCCGGTGATCACCGTCACCGACACCGCGGTGCTGTCCAACCAGGTGGAGGGGGTGGTGCTGGTGGTGCTCTCCCACGGCACCGACCGCCGGGCCCTGGCCCGGGCCAAGAGCCTGTTGAGCAACGTCAACGCCAATATCCTGGGCTCGATCCTCAACAAGATAGACCTGACCGGGATCGGCTCCAGCTACGATTATTACTATCACTATCATTATTACTATTACAGCGATGACGGCCAGAAGGTCAAACGCAAGGGAAGATTCTGGGACATCCTGCGGCCGGGTGGCCGGCGGGGATAGCGGTGGTGAAAAAATTTCGCAACAATCATTCAATAATATAATATAACAAGAAATGTCTGACATCAAAACAGCGGTAGTGGGCTGCGGCCAGTGGGGCATCAACCAGGTTCGAACCTACGCCAACCTGCCCGGGGCCGACCTGGCTTGGCTGGTGGACGTCAACCCCCAGAATCTCCAGCGGGCAAAAAATTTCTCCAAGACCGCCCAAACAGCCGGGGAGCTTAAAGAGGCCCTGTGGGACAAAGATCTACGAGCGGTGGTGATCGCCACCAATTCCGAATCGCATCACGCCCTGGCCAAAATGTCATTGGAGGCCGGTAAGCACGTGATGGTGGAGAAGCCTCTGGCCCTCAATGTCAAAGATGCCGAGGAACTGGTCAAGATCGCCAAAGACCAGGACCTGATACTGATGATCGGCCATCTTCTGCTATACCATCCGGCGGTCAGGTATTTGAAGGAACTGGTCAAATCGGGCGAACTGGGGCAGATATTGTACCTGTATTCCACCCGGGTCAACCTGGGCGCCATCCGCCAGAACGAGAACGCCCTGTGGAGCCTGGCCCCCCATGACATCTCGGTAATGCTCTATCTGATGGATCAGAACCCGGACCAGGTTTTGGCCAACGGAAAATGCTTTCTGCAGAATGGCATTGAGGACGTGGTGTTCTTCTCGCTGGATTTTCCCGGCGGTCAGGTGGCCCAGGCCCAGGTAAGCTGGCTGGACCCCCATAAGATCCGCAAATTCACGGTGGTGGGCAGCAAGAAGATGGCCACCTTCGACGACATGGAGGCCACCGAGAAGATCCGGATCTACGACAAGGGGGTCAACCAGGAGAAACGCTACGGAAGCTACGACGAGGTGCTGACCTTAAGGGACGGCGATATCCACATTCCGTATTTTAAGATGCAGGAGCCGCTGAAGATAGAGGCCGGGCATTTTATAGAGTGCATTAATGAGCATAAAAAACCATTGAGCGACGGCCAGAACGGGCTGGATGTGGTGAAGATCCTGGCGGCGGTGAGTCTTTCTCTGAAAGAGGAGCGCGCTGTTAAGATATAAGGATGAGAATAAAGAGCCCACATTGTAGAATGGGCTCTTTTTAATATGGGAATGTTATATTTTAATAGAATGTTTGTATTAGAATCTTTACCAGAGGGTGAAAGAAAAACTGGCAAAGAACTATACGATGATTGTTTAACTGTGCGACTAAAATTGCAGAAAGAAATCAAAGTCGACTATTGGCCAATAGCAAACAAAGATCAATTGTTGGAAAAATTGACAGATATCTTTAATGAAACAGAAAAGGGCTATATCCCAATAATTCATTTCGAAACGCACGGGTGTGATGATCAAAAGGGCGAAGAATTGGAGTTTTGTTTTATATTAAGTTCTGGCGAGAAAGTTCCTTTATCAGAAATCAAGGAAATATTAACCAACATTAATATCAGCACAGGAAATAAATTATTTATTTCTGTTGCGGCATGTTTCGGCGCAGCGATATTTACCCTTACACTACCAACAGAAAGAAGCCCGTTTTGGGCCATAATGGGACCGGATAATGATATATTCCCTGAAGACATAATTGCTGCTTTTCATGAGTTCTATAATAAACTAATTTATAATATGGATGGTAATATAGCGCTAAAAAGTGCAAACCAGTTATTATTATCAAAAGGAATTAAGCTCCAATTTATAACTTCTGAATACCTTTTTAAAGAGGCGTACAAGTATTTTGTTAAGGGAATTGAAAATCAAAACATTGATGATATTATAAATAAATTAATGCGCACAAAAGGTAATGAATTAGTAAAAAAGTATGGCACTAAAGATGCCGCCATACAACAGCTGTATAAAAAATTATCCGCAGAGCATGAAAAGGAGGAATCTTTTAATAAATGGCGTGATTACTTTTTCATGTTTGATCTTTATCCACAAAAAGGGGAAGAATTAAACCTAAAATACAGTGATTTAAAAACCTGAAAAGGCAAAGAGCCGTTAATATTTTCCACCGGTCTTGCGACCGGCTTTTTTATTGCTAGGGAATGACCAAGACAGATTGCTTCATTTGCACATCTTCGGAGTTTTCTCTATTAGACCCTGTGGTATAATTGACAAAAGATGACAGTGGAGGTAAACTACCTAAAAATCTGTCACATCCGACAAAGGGCTGAAGAAGTCTAT
>JAGVNJ010000066.1 GCA_020053305.1 Candidatus Edwardsiibacteriota bacterium
ACAGAAACGGCCCCATCATGTACGGAGTTATTTTAAGCATCCCAAAGCGTCCTATGCTGCATAACTCTTCACATATTTATTTGCCGGAGTAATAATATCCGCAGATTTAACAGATTATCGCAGATTTTATATTAACACGAACACTAAAAGAAATTGTTATAATCTGCGTCAATAGTTCGGCAGAGCCTGCCCTGAGTGGTGTCGAAGGGCTCACTACGGCGTCTGCGAATGGTCAGCCCTCGGATATCAGCGAATTGACTTTCGAACCATAATAGCGAAGGGCCAGATGAAAAACGGTTTCGACAACGAGAAATACCTGCGCCTGCAGACCGAGGCCATCCTGAAGCGGGTCGGGAAATTCGGCGACAAGCTGTACCTGGAGTTCGGCGGCAAGATCATCTACGATTATCATGCCGCCCGGGTGCTGCCCGGCTTTCACCCCAACGTCAAGATGCAGCTGCTGCAGCAGCTGAAGGATAAGGCCGACATCATCCTGTGCATCTATGCCGGCGACATCGAGCGCCGCAAGATCCGGGCCGATTTCGGCATCACCTACGACGTGGACGCCCTCAAGCTGATAGACGATTTGAAGGAGCGGGGATTATCGGTCAAGGCGGTGGTCATCACCCGGTTCGACGGCCAGCCCTCGGCCACCATCTTCAAGAACAAGCTCCAGCACCGGGGGATCACCGTCTACACCCACCGCTACACCAAGGGGTATCCCACCGACGTCGACACCGTGGTCAGCGACCAGGGCTACGGGGCCAACGATTATATCGAGACCGACAAACCGCTGGTGGTGGTCACCGGGCCGGGGCCGGGCAGCGGCAAGCTGGCCACCTGCCTGTCCCAGCTGTACCACGACCACCGCCGGGGGCGCAAGTCCGGCTACGCCAAGTTCGAGACCTTCCCCATCTGGAACATACCGCTCAAGCATCCGGTCAACGTGGCCTACGAGGCCGCCACCTCGGACATCCGGGACTTCAACCTGATAGACCCCTTCCATCTGGAGGCCTATCAGGAGACCGCGGTGAATTACAACCGGGACGTGGAGATATTTCCGGTGCTGCGACGGATCCTGGTGAAGATCATGGACGACCCCCTTTACAAGTCGCCCACCGACATGGGCGTCAACTGCGCCGGATTCGGCATCGTGGACGACCAGGCGGTAAAGGAGGCCTCCCGGCAGGAGATCATCCGGCGCTACTTCCGCTACCGCTGCGAGCATGTGATGGGTTTCGTGGACAAGGAGACCATCCAGCGGGTGGAGCTGCTGATGGACGACCTGGGCCTTAAGCCCGAGGACCGGCCGGTGGTGGAGCCGGCCCGCCAGGCCGCTGCCCAGGGACAGGACTGCGGCAAGGGGAACGACGGCATCTTCTGCGGGACCGCCATCCAGCTGCCGGACGGCTCGATAATCATCGGCAAGAATTCCCCCCAGATGCACGCCGCCTCCAGCCTGGTGCTCAACGCGGTCAAACAGCTGGCCGGGATACCCGACCAGATCCACCTGCTCTCCCCGGCCATCATCGAGTCCATCGCCAACCTGGACCGGCAGATATTGAAGGAGAAGACGGTGAGCCTGGACCTGGAGGAGACGCTGATAGCCCTGTCCATCAGCGCCATGACCAATCCCACCGCCCAGATGGCCCTGGAGCGTTTGAAGGAACTGCACGGCTGCGAGGTGCACAGCACCCATATTCCCACCCCCGGCGACGAGGAGGGGCTGCGCAAGCTGGGGGTCAACCTGACCAGCGATCCAAATTTCTCCAGCCACAGCCTGTTTGTGGTTTGATTCTGCTAAGGACAATCATTGATTGTGTGCTCGTTTAAATCAAAATTAAAATGGTTGAAATAATTATATGAAGAAAAGGAATCCTGTTAAAAAAATTCAAGCCGTGATAAATATAATGATTAACTCGATTTTGGCATGGGTAAAAGTAAAATTAAAGCTAAATCGCAATTTGATTATTATTCAAATAATTGTGGGTTTAATAACATTATGTATATCCCTATGGATGGCATATCAAATGATGAATAAAACCCAGTTATATTTATCTTTTGTTAATACTGGTTGGGAGGGAGAGCGCACTTATTACAAAGTATTAATTTGTAATAGTGGAACCGATGTAGCAAAAGACGTACAAGTTATAATTCTATTTCCCGACAGTTTAGAATCAAGTTTTACTTGTATTGGTATACCCAGTACATATTACGAGAACAACAACAAAGGTTCCATAGTATTTTGTTGGCGGTTACCCGATAATCCATTATATATGCCAGTCTCAAATAAAGAACCATATTCTGTTCTCCTTGAACCAAAAATAGAAATAAGACCTGCGGCATTGAAAAGGGACATAAAGGAATTCAGTGTTGAATATTTTATTAATCACTCTAAAGGCAGTATTCATAAAAAAATCAAATTGAAGATAGAACCGCCAAAATAATTATTTCAAATAATTTAGCCGAAGTTTTAATCAGTTGATTTCTTTTAAAATGGTGGAACTGGAAGGATGGGATTGTCGATAACAAAAAAAGAGGATAGCCCGGCAGTCATCCGCACCTCCGACCCCGGCTGGTTAGACAAGGCCCTGAAATCCTACCGCGACCGGATGCCCTTTCATTTCACCGACGATGCCAACCTGGGGATAACCGAGGGCGACCTGGTGTCGGCGGTGACCCTGATCCGCCGGGCCAAACAGTCCGGTAAGATGAGCTGGAAGGAGATATCCCAGATATTGACCGGGATGGGCCTGTCCGGAGCGGGGATATGGCTGATAGCCGCCTCCATCGCTGCTCCCGAGCCCACCAGCAAGCTGTGGATCCTTCTGGCCGGCGGGGTGGTGCTGATATTGACCGGGGGCTTAAGCATCCTGAAAGCTTTGGGCCAGAAATGGCAGGTGCATGCCAAGTATGGCAAGCAGGAGATAATGGTCAAACCGGGAGACGATAATTAAAAATATAACCGACCATAACCTATAAATTTAGCATTATGTCTTATGGGGATGTAAACCAATCACAATCATTATATATTGAGGAGAGACGATGAATTTATTTGCAGGAAACCTGGCCAAGGAAATGACCGAGGCCGAACTGAAGGAGGTCTTCGAGAAGTTCGGCCAGGTGACATCGGTGGCCATGGTGATGGACAGATACAGCGGCCAGCCCCGCGGCTTTGCCTTTGTGGAGATGCCGGTGAAATCGGAGGCCCTGGCGGCCATAGACAACCTGAGCGGCCGGGTGGCCCTTAAGGGCAAGGCCATCTTCGTCAAGGAAGCCCGACCCCAGGAAAGGGGCCACGGAGGGCATCGCCCTTCTAATCGCAATAAAAGAAGATAACCAAATAATTTCAATATTGCAGGTTGATATGAAAACCTTAGTGATCTATTACTCCCGCACCGGGATCACCAAAAAGATCGGCCAGGCCATCGCCTCAAAGATCCAGGCGGACACCGAGGAGATCATTGACCTCAAGGACCGCAAGGGCGCCTGGGAATACCTGAAGGCCGGGCGGGACGCCATGAAAAGGGTCCCGGCCGATATCGCGGATACGAAGAATGACCCGGCCGGCTACGACCTGGTGGTCATCGGCACACCGGTGTGGGCCGGCAACATGGCCTGCGCCATCCGGACCTATATCGGCCGGAACAAGGACAGGATCAAAAAGCTGGCCCTGTTCTGCACCATGGGCGGCGCGGGCGACCAGAACACATTCAACGAGATGGAATCGCTTTCCGGCAAGACGGTGGCGGCAAAAATTACAGTCAGGACCCGCGAGGCCGGAAAGCCGGAGACCGATGCCCGGCTGGACGAATTCGTCAGGCAGCTTTCGCAGTAAACCAATCATTCACATTATCAAATAATAATGGCGCGCATTCCCGAGGAAATAATCGACGAAGTCCGGCAGTCCAACGACGTGGTGGAGGTGCTGGGACAGTACCTGTCGCTCAAGAAGACAGGCAGCACCTACAAGGCCCTGTGTCCCTTCCACCAGGAGCGGACCCCGTCCTTCGTGGTGACCCCGGTCAAGCAGATCTGGCATTGTTTCGGCTGCGGCAAGGGCGGCAACGTTATTTCCTTTCTGATGGAACACGACAAGGTGTCGTTCATCGAGGCCCTAAGGACCCTGGCCAAGCGGGCCAATATCACCCTGCCCACCTCCGACGATTACAAGGAAGGGGCCCACGACCTTTTATACCAGGCTAACGAGTTCGCCGCCAAATTCTTTCAGGAGCGCCTGGCCTCCGGCATCGGAACCGCGGCCCGGGAATATCTCAAGAACCGCGGCATCAGCGATCAATCCATAGAATTTTTCCGGCTGGGGTATGCCCCCAACGCCTGGGAGGACCTGATCAAGGCGGCCGGCAAGCCGGGCCTGAGCCTGCAGCTGCTGAAGGAGGCCGGCCTGATAATCGCCCGCGATGAGAGCAACGGATACTACGACCGGTTCCGGCACCGGATAATATTTCCCATTTTCTCCTTGAGCGGACGGGTGATCGGGTTCGGGGGGCGCAGCCTGGAGCAGAACCCCCAGGCCAAATATCTCAACTCCCCGGAGACGCCCATCTATCACAAGGGGCGCGGCTTCTACGGCTTCTGCCAGGCCAAGAGCCCGGTGCAGGACGCCGGGAAGGCCATTCTGGTGGAGGGCAATTTCGACCTGATCATCCCCTACCAGCACGGGTTCAAAAATATTCTGGCCACCTCGGGAACCGCCCTGAGCAGCGACCAGGCCAAGCTGCTGTCCCGCTATGCCAAGCAGGCGGTGATCTGCTACGATCCCGATGCCGCCGGGCAGAACGCCACCGACCGGGCTATCCCCCTGCTGCTGGAGGCCGGGGTGGACGTCAAGGTGGCGGTGCTGCCCCCAGAGATGGACCCTGACCTGGCCATCCGCCGGGAGGGGGAGCAGGCCTTTGCCGTCATCATCGAATCGGCCATCAGCTTCATAGAGTTCAAGGTGATGCGGGCCCGGCTGATGTCCGACCTGTCGCAGGTGGCCGACAAGAGCGCACTGGTGAACAATCTTTTGAACCTGCTGGCCCTGGTGTCCGATCCGGTAAAAAGGCGGCTCTACATCAAAGAGCTTTCCGAGGCAGCCGGCCTGGAAGAGTCCTTCGTGCTGGACCTGGCCAGGAAAAAGGACGGGCTCAAACCGGAGGGCAATAATCAGGACGCTCCGCAGAACAATAAACCGAACTGGGAGGGCGAGATACTTTCCATCCTGCTGCGCCGGCCGGAGAGTATCGATACCATCCTGCCGGAGCTGTCGTCACAGGGCCTGGCCTCGCCCCGGCTGATCGGCCTTATAAAAAAATTGGGGGCCATCTATCAGGATACCGGGAGGCTGGACGGAGCCGGCCTGATGATGAAATTCGAAGACCGGGAGGAGCAGAGCCTGTTGTCGGGATCGCTGGTTCACAAGGATCTGCCGGATGATTCCCTGGACAGCGCAGACAACGATGCTCAGTTGTTGTCTGATTACATTGCCAAGCTAAGAAAACAGAATCTCAAGCCCCGGTTGAAGGCCATCCAGCAGGACATCAAGCAGGCCGAAAAGTCCGGAGACAGCATCTTGGTGGCCAAACTGCTCCGGCAGTATCAGGAATTGTCATCCGGCAATCCGGGAAACCTGACCGAACAATAAATAATAGATATATTACACAACCAATTTATTAGGAGAGGCCATGGAGGACCGCAATATAAAAAAGAAGATCAAGCAGATAATCAATTTCGGCAAGGCCCAGGGCTATATCACCTACCAGAAGCTTAACGAGATGCTGCCCGAGGATATCGTCTCTCCCGAGGACCTGGAGAACTTCATCATGATGCTGGCCCAGACCGGGGTGGAGGTGGTCAACTCCGAGGAGGAATGGAACCAGATCAAGGAGGCCCGGGAGAAGGCCAAGGGCAAGGAGGAGGAGGCGGCGGAGGTGCCGGTGGGGCTCCGCTTCGACGATCCGGTGAGGATGTATCTGCATGAGATAGGGCGGGTTCCCCTGCTGGACCGGGAGAAGGAGATCGAGATCGCCAAGAAGATAGAGGAATGCCAGAGGCAGATCCTGAGCCTGTCTTTTTCAGCCCCGGTTAACATGAAGGAATTCATGCGCCTCTCCAAGCAGTTCGAGAAACACGAGCTGGCCATGGAGGAGCTGGTGCAGACCGACATCGACGGATGGATGCCGCAGTATTCCTCCAGCCGCAAAAGGCAGAAGATCATGCAACTGTTGAAGAGGATCCACCGGGACTACAAGGAGGTTGAATATCTCTCCACCCTCAAGAACCAGGAGAAGGCCGGGCCCAAGATAAGCCAGCGCCGGGAGAAGATCCTGACCAACCTCCAGGCCCTTAAGCTGAGCAACGAATTGCTTAATTCCATGGTCCACCGGCTGCTGAGCCTGTCCTTCCATATAAAGACCCACCAGAAGGAGAAGGACCGGGCACTGGGCCATTGCAAACTGAATGCCCAGGAGCTGGACAAGATGGCCAGGCTCCTGAAGTCGGGCAAAAAGCTGAAGAAAGAGGAAAAGGCCAGGCTGAAGGTTCCCAAGGAAAAGTTGCTCTGCCATTGGCAGGAGGTCCACGCCGCCCAGAAAAAGATGACCGCCCTGGCCAAGGATGCCAGGACTACCCCGGAGCAGGTGATGGAGCTGGCCGACAGCGTCAGAAAGATGCAGTTCCAGCGGGATTACGCCAAAAAGGAGATGGTGGAGGCCAACGTCAGGCTGGTGATCTCCACCGCCAAACGCTACATCAACCGGGGTTTGGAGTTCCTGGACCTGATCCAGGAGGGCAACTCCGGGCTGATGCGGGCGGTGGAGAAATTCGACTACCACAAGGGCTATAAGTTCTCCACCTATGCCACTTGGTGGATCCGGCAGGCCATCACCCGGGCCATCGCCGACCAGGCCCGCACCATCCGGGTTCCGGTGCACATGATCGAGGCCATCAACAAGGTCTCCAAGGCCTCCCGCAAGCTGGTTCAGGAGTATGGCCGGGAGCCCACCAGCCACGAGATCGCCGAGCACATGGAACTGCCCTTCGACAAGGTGCGCTCCATCATCAAAGTGGCCCAGGAGCCGATTTCGCTGGACAAGCCCATCGGGGACGACGAGGATACGGTCTTCGGAGATTTTATCGAGGACGCTTCGGCCAAATCCCCGGCCCGCACCGCCAATTTTCTGATGCTGCGGGACCAGATCGAAAAGGTGCTGGCCACCCTGTCCAAGCGGGAGGAATCCATCATCCGTCTGCGGTTCGGTCTCAACGACGGCTGTCCCCGGACCCTGGAGGAGGTGGGGGCCATCTTCAACGTCACCCGGGAGAGGGTGCGCCAGATAGAGGTCAAGGCCCTGCGCAAACTGCGCCATCCCTCCCGCAGCAAGCGTCTGGAGGGCTTCTCGGACGTCATTTAACCCGATGAATATTTAATACAATCTTAATTGACAGGGGCATAAATTTGTGTTATAAATAGGCGGTAGCCAGTGTGGCTGCCGCCTATAAATTTGGTCCAATGAATAAGGTAAAATGAAGAAATTACTCACAGCGACAGCTATTTTTGCGATGGCGTTTGGTTCGGTATCGGCAGTCGAGCTTTTCCCCGGGGTGACCGGCCCACCGCTGATAGACTCATTGCGGAAATATTATAAAAGTACCAGAATACTTGCTTATGCAGGATCACCAGACCCTAGAGATACCCTGTTAGGTGAAATATACTTGACTGCCAATGATAGTTTAGAATGTGTATACAGCGGTTATACCATATATATGCAACCCGGGCAGGATCCGGATGATGAGGCCCTCGCCAATGATATAAATTGTGAACATACGTGGCCTCAGAGTTTATTAAATACTTCACAGACGCCAAATCCCACTGGTGACATGCATCATCTGTTCCCTACCAGGCAACTGGTCAATGCTGACCGGGGCAATTCCCCCTTTGCCGAGATACCCGACGCCAGCACCCAGTACTGGTACTATAAGAATATTGAAAGAAGCACATCCATTCCATCTTTAAATATTGACGGCTATGCTGAAGTAAACCTGAACGTTGGAACTCCCGGTTGCGAACCGCGGGAGATTCAAAAAGGCAATACCGCCCGGGCCATGTTCTACATGCTGACCATGTACCAACTGCCCGATACGACTTTGGCTTGGTGGACAGGGCAGAAATATACATTACGGGATTGGCATCTTACCGACCCATCGGATGCCCTGGAAAAAACCAGGACTTGGCTGATCGCCGCACACCAGCAGAACAAGCCCAACCCCTTTGTGATCGACAGTTCGCTGGTGGACCGCTGTTATTTTCCGGAATATCTGAACACCAGGGTTTTCTTCGCCGCCACTTCCGTCACCAAGACCGAGGGTGACGCCCCCTTCAGCATCGCGGCCTCCATCTCTGCGCCCAGCGCCGTCAGCGCCACTTCGGTGCAAGTAGTTCTGACCGGCGGCAGCGGCGCAGCGGCCGACATCAACAACTATACCACCCAGACCCTGACCTTTCCGGCCGGCTCATCGGCCAATCAGAACGCCGCCATTATCATCACCGATGATGCCCTGGAGGAGGGCACCGAGACCCTGATCTTCAAGCTGCGCAACGTCTCCGGCGGGACCAGCGCCGCCATCGGGCCCGACAGCGTCTTCACCCTGACCCTGGGCGACAATGACGATATCACGGCGCCGGTGATCACCTCCGGGCCAACCGCCAGCGGGATCACCTCAAATTCGGCCGCCATCAGCTGGACCACAGATGAGATCTCCAATTCCTGGGTCTACTACGGCCTGACCACCGAATACTCCGATACTGCCAGGAACGAAAGCGACGTCACCAGCCATTCCGTCGGACTGTCCGGACTGGCGGCCTCCACTACCTATCATTATAAAGTCTCATCCGTCGATCCCATGAATAACGGTCCCACCTATTCCGGGGACAATACCTTTGCCACTACGGCGGCATCGGGCGGCAGCAGCTTCCTTGTCGAAAACTTCGAATACACTGCAGGGACAAACCTCACTTCCAACAATTGGACGGCCCACAGCAGCGCTGGAATAGAACCGATAACGGTATCGTTGTCAGGGCTGACATATGCCGGTTACAGTGGATCGAACATAGGGAACGCCGCCCAGTTGGATTCCACTGGGGAGGATGACAACCGCACGTTCAATGACGGTATAACTTCGGATTCAGTTTACGTGTCCTTTTTGGTCAATGTGGCATCGGGAGGCGCGCCGACAGGATATTTCCTCAACTTGGGACCAAATCCCATCGGATCGACGCTGAATGCCCGGGTATATGTTCAGGATGTTTCCGGCAGCTTGAAGTTCGGTCTGGCCAAATGGACCGAGGCCGCCACCTATACAACCGATAGTTATTCTTACGGAACAACCTACCTACTGGTACTGAAATATAAATTCAACACCTTATTAACAACCGACGATCTTGTCAGCCTGTATGTATTTAGTTCGGGAGTACCGGCATCAGAACCGGCGACACCGACTCTGGGTCCGCTGGGTTCCGGTTATACGGATGCAACCGAGCTTGGCTCGGTGGCTTTAAGACAATATAACGCCGCCATGAGAATCACGGTTGACGGCATAAAAATCGGAGATGCCTGGGGTTCGGCTCCTTTGGGCGTGGAGCTGGCCTATTTTACCGCCCTGGGAGAACCGGGCCGGATCACCTTAAAATGGACCACCGCCAGCGAGATCAACAGCTACCAATGGCAGGTCTGGCGGTCGCTGGATTCCCTGAATGATTACCAATTGATGATCTCCCTGCCGACGGCCGGCACCAGCAACGAGATCCACAATTACGGCTGGATCGATAAGAATGTGTTGCCGGGGGTTTATTATTACTACCGTCTGCTGGAGAAGGACGTCAACGGGGATACCGTCGTTTACGGCCCGGTGAGGGCCGCGGCGATCCCGGGTATTTCTGGAAATGATCCGGGCAGCTGGGTAAGCTGCAGCCCCAATCCTTTTAAAAATAATATAACTTTCCGATATAATTTGTCCCAGGCCGGTTCGGGTAAGCTGGATATCTATAATATATCCGGCCAATTGGTAAAATCATTCTCCGAAAACAATGACCAGGCCGGGCAGAACTATTTCGATTGGAATGGCCGGGGCGAGGACGGGAAAGCCTGTTCGGCAGGGGTGTATTTCTTCAGATTAAATGCAAACGGGATTAACCAAAACGGCAGGGTAATTTTAATAAAGTAATAAAATATTTAGAATAACGGGGGTCATATGAAAATAAAATTGTCGGTATTTATTGTGGGCCTGGTGCTGTCCGGCACTTTTGCCCTTGCCCAGATATCAATACAATCGGGCAATACTGTCAGCGAAAGTTTTACCCTTGGCACATCTGCTACGGCAACACTGCCTTTATTCTGGAAGGTGGATACAGCCACTGCCGTGGTCCGTACCGTGAAAACATATTCCGGTGCGCTTGCGGCAACAAGCCAGCGGGCTGGGAATAATATGAGTTCTACCGCAGCTAATGGTATTTATAACTTCGCGGCGGGAGATCCAACTACAGCCACAGAGAGGGCGGTAGGTTGGGTATCTTCCAGTTCCGCCAGCAAAAGCGGTAATTTGTATGCATTTTTAAGGAACACGGGAAGTGATTCAATTAAAAGTCTGGCAATAACCTATAATGTAGAGAAATACCGCAATGGTTCAAATCCCGCTGGCTTCCGCATACAAATGTACTATTCTACGGATGGCAGCAGCTGGACAGTAGCCAGTAGCGACTTTCTGACCAGTTTTGCAGCAGATGCAGACAATGGCGGGTATTCTACTGCCCCCGGTGCAACCGTAATTGTTAACAATAAAATCCTTACGGTATCAGTAGCGCCAGGCGCTGATCTTTATCTGGCTTGGAATTATTCGGTTATTTCAGGCACGACCACCTCAAATGCTCAGGCATTGGGAATTGACAGCGTTTATATCACTCCGAGTGGAAGCGGAATAGTAACCGCTTCCGATGTCAACATCGGTTTCGGCACCGAGCCGGCCACCATCTCATCGCTCATGGATAGCGACGCCGAAAAGGTGCTGAATTTCGACTTTCGGGTGAAAGATGATTCCACTGGAGATGACGGAGTAAACACCCTGATTGACAAGATAGTCATAGCCAAGGGGACCGGCAACGATCTTGCCGACTGGAGCAATGTCATCGACGGGGTAAAGCTGTTCGACGGTTCGGCCGATTCGGCCTCGGGCACGATCTATGCCGATAGCATCGTATTCTCCGGCATTGACCATTCCTCAGGCAAACTGGGGGAGGTAAGCGACAACGGCAGCAAGACCTACCAGCTGAAGATCTGGCTTAAGAGCGACCTGGGCTCGCTCAAGGCTACCATCGATAACAGCAATCTGGCCTTCAAGGTGGACCGGACCGGCTTCACAGTGGACGCTGCCGGCACCCCCTTCGCCAGCGGAGCCGGGACAGCTGTAGAATCCGGCAGTTCCAATAACGCCGTCAGCGTTACCGCCACCAGACTGAATGTGGCCACCCAGCCCCCGGCTTCGGTGGACGTGGCCGTGAATTTCAGCCTGTCGGTGGAAGCCGCCGACAGCAATGGCAACCGCGACCTGAATGCAAGCAACAGCACCACCCTGACCTTATTGGGCGGCACGGGGAACCTGACCTCTGTCGCAGGTCTGACTCAAAACATGGCTTCGGGCCTCCGGGCTTGGAGCGATCTGCAGTACAGCCTGGCCGAATCCGGCCTGACCATCGAAGCTTCGGCCTCAGGCTTGACTCCGGATACCACCATCAGCTTTGCCGCCATCGGCGGAGCACCGTCGGTGCAGGCCAGCAATATAGTATTCAGCGAGGTCTCGGAGAACCAACTGATAATCAGCTGGACCAACGGCAACGGCAGCGCCCGGATCGTGCTGATCCAACAGGGCAGCCCGGTGGACGCCGATCCGGTGGACGGCAACAGCTATTTTCCCAGCTCTACTTACGGCATGGGGCAGCAGATCGGCACCGGTAACTATACGGTCTTTTCGGCATCGGGCAATACCGATACCATCCTGGGTCTGGCCCCCAATACCACCTACCATTTCGCGGTTTATGAATACAACGGATCGGGCGGCACCGAGAATTACCTGACCCTGAACCCGGCCGTCGGCAGCCAGCTGACCACCGAACATTTTGACGCCGGCGATTATCGCTCGCTGAAGACCGGAGATTGGACGGACCTTTCGTCATGGGAGACATATAACGGGACCGCTTGGGGAGCCCCCAGCCAGCCGCCCTGTTCCACCAACAATATACTCATCCGGAGCACCGACACCATCACCGTGGTTGCCGACGCTTCCTGCAAAAACGCAGTTTTTCTGGGCACCAGCTTCGGAACCCGTCTGGACATCGGCAACTACATTCTTTCTGTCCATGGATCGTTGAACGCCGACGGGGTAACCCTGAACGATTATCTGATCCGCTGCGGCTCCGGCCGGCTCAAATTTGTGGGCGTCCAAAGAGCGCTTTTCGGAGATAACTGGGGAGCTTATGGCACCAGGTGGCGGATGGAGGTAGCTTTAGTTTCGGGAGATACCGGATCGGCCACTAAGAACATCAAGGCCTCGGACATCATAATTAGTTCCGGGATTTTCAAGGGACAGGATGTCCGGGCCGACTCCGGCCTGGCCTCCACCGGCACTCTGACGGTAAACTCCGGGGCCACCCTGATTGCCAGAAGCATTTCACGCACTTCAACCGGCACAGCCACATGCCGTAAGGTGACCGTCAACGGAGTACTGGCCCTGACCGGGTCCAACGTTTCGGGAGACAGCATACTGATAAACAACGGGGCATATTTGAGAAGCCTGTCGACTACCGGGCAAATCGTGAGCGGAGTCCTGAAATATGATCCAGGGTCGACCCTGGAATACGCCGCTACTGCAGCCCAGCATACCAGACAGGAACTTCTGCAAACAGTGCCCAATATCCTGGTCAACAACAGTGCCGGGGTCACCATGGATACCACCACTATCGTGACAGGTACTTTAACCATGAATAACGGAAACCTCAATACCGGAGTAGATTCACTGATACTGGGCACTTCTGCAACGCTTGTTGGAGAACAGACCGGACGCTATGTGATAGGTAAGCTTCTTACCTCAAGGGTAGTGGGCATCGGGAGCTCCAGCTTCGGCGGGATAGGGGTATCGCTCAATTCTGGCGGCGATGATCTGGGGACGGTCAATGTGCGCCGTATAACCGGACCAGCCGGAGTTGTGGTGGCCAGCATTACCGGCGCTAATGCCGATACAGGTATCACCCGCCGGTGGGATCTGACCTCCGATAATCCGCCATCCGGCGGCAGGAATCTTACGCTGTCCTGGGTGTCCGACGACGACAACGGTCGGGACCTGACTTCCGCCCAGCTGTGGAAAAGCCTGGACGGCGGGAGCACCTGGACCGTGGCTTTTTCCCCGCATGATGCCTCCTCCAGCCGCTCCATCACCGAAAGCGTTACCTCGTTCTCGGCCTGGACGGTCAGCGATGCCGCCAACCCCCTGCCGGTGCAGCTGGCTTCATTCACCGGCGCATTGGAGAACGGTAAGGTGGTGCTTAAATGGATCACATCCTATGAGGCAGCTACCGCAAGCTGGAGGATAGAGAGATCGAGCCAAGCGGAAGGACAGTATCTTGAAATGGACGGGGTCCAGGCCTACGGCCAGCCCCACCAGTACTTATGGATCGACAACAGCGCCGGATATAATACTCGATATTACTACCGTCTGGCCCAGATCGATAACGATGGGAAGATCGCTTATTACGGGCCGGTGATGGTGGCCAGCGGAGTCCCGGTTTCTTTGATATCAAGGCTTATCTCCTGCGGCCCCAGTCCATTCAGCTCCTATGCTAGAATATCCTATCAGGTGGGGCAAGGCACTGCCGAGGTCAATCTGGCGGTCTACAATATTGTCGGGCAGGCCGTTCACACCAGGAATCTTGGCTGCAAGAGTTCCGGCACCTATGAGGTAAATTGGGATGGATCAGACGACCAGGGACGCAAACTGTCCACCGGGGTATATTTTGTCAGCCTAAAGGTCGGCCAGGCCAATTTCATGAAGAGGCTGACCCTGCTGAGATAACTCACTTTCGGGCAGAAAATAAAAAAGGACAGGCCGATGCCTGTCCTTTTTTATTATTGATTTGCTAAAAATAAATTCTGTATGAGGCAAAATAAATATCTGGATATGAACCAAACTCCGATCTGATTTGACTTAATACCGCCGGGGGTGGTCACAGAACCTTTCCTAAAACCCTTGAAAAATCCGCAAGACAAGTAGTTATTCTGGCTAAGATTGTAATCAAATTGCTGGTTTAAAACAATGGACTTATCGTCAATATTCAAGATCGGTTGGGTACTGGAGTTTAGCAAAGGGGTCAGCTGATTATTCAAGCCGACCTTTAAATATTACTCCGGCAAATAAATATGTGAAGAGTTATGCAGCATAGGACGCTTTGGGATGCTTAAAATAACTCCGTACATGATGGGGCCGTTTCTGTAGA
>JAGVNJ010000068.1 GCA_020053305.1 Candidatus Edwardsiibacteriota bacterium
ACAGAAACGGCCCCATCATGTACGGAGTTATTTTAAGCATCCCAAAGCGTCCTATGCTGCATAACTCTTCACATATTTATTTGCCGGAGTAATAATAAGCATATAATTGGTACTATCATACATATTACTGAATTTGTATGTCCTTAGATATTTATTTAAAATCGTATCTTGGGGTATATTCTTATTAAAGGCGTCATGTTCATTAATATTTTCATTCCATTCATTTACTAGTTCCCGATATTTAATATCTATCCAATATTTTATTATATCTTCTTTTGCCAAAAGTATGTCAGAAAAATCAAAGCGTTTTTTAATATTAACATTATTTGGAATCACTATGCAATTATCTACCCTTTTATTATCATATGGTTTAGAACTAGAATAGCTAAATATTTTGGCTGTATATAAATAATGCGAGAAATCATGGTATTCCAAACATTCAAAAATCACTGAGTCAATTACGGCTTTTGCATTTTGTCCCCAAGGCAAACACAACGTCACAGTATCTCCTTTGACAAATCTTGAGTTTTCCCAAATATTAATAACGTTAGATTCGCCGTTTAGTGCTCTACCACAGGGCAAATGGTCAGCCGGGAAATATAGAATACCATTGCCCGATGTTTCACCGATCCAGCAATCACGGGTATTTGTAACAATGCTTTTCTTTGTTGTGTCTTCTGCTTCTTGTGTGAATCTTTTTGCATATGGGTTAGAACCTCGGCTGCTTGGTTCCCAAGATACCCATCTTTCACTTTTATTAAACTTTGTTAAAAAGAAAAATAGTCCGACACCAATTAATATTGTTAGCACTATGCCTAATATTATGATATTTTTCTTCTTCATTATACTATCCTGATTTAATTATTTCTAAAGAAATTCTAAATCAACCAACATTAAGATATCACACCCTATTCCAAAAAACAAGCAAAAACAAGAGCCCCCGGAATATCCGAAGGCTCATTATTATTTTACCTGACAATCGTTAAACCTCACAGCCTTGCTGCATGACCTTGAGCAACAGATCAAGACTGTCCGGCTGTTGGGTGTCGTCGGCCACCCGGTTCACCCCGCGAGATCCGCACCGGCGGCACCGGAATACCAGTTGGTATCCCTTTTTCCCTTGGCGCAAACCGATCGGTTCCATAAGGCCATGACAGGCATTCTGCCTGTCTCCCGGCCTGATATCCACATGCAGCGAGTGCAGGCAAAATGGGCAATGATTGCGGTAACTTCCATTGGTGACAGGTTCCACCGCATTGCCGCAATGGGCACAGCGAAACCCGGTGTTTTCCGTGCTTCGGCTCATCCTCCGGTCTCCTTATCTTGTAGGTTGTACAAAGAATAAGGAGCCGGGGTTCCGTTCGTTCTTCCCTTTAATCCAGGTAACCGGGACACGGATTACGCGGATTTTTATTGATTTACACGGATTCTTTAAATATTAATCTGAGTCTATCCGTGGCAAAAAGGGATCCAGGCTTGATCCAACCAGGGGCCGATTTACCGCCATCCTTTAGGGACGGCGATTACTTCCGATTCCAGCTTCATCGGAGCTTATTGCATCCCCGAATCCGAACCTCGGCCGGTTTTATTGACAAGTATTGTACCGGCCACTGTAGGGCGGGTTTATTCACCCTCCATCGGTAGGCGTTTGCCGGATCTCACTGGCTTTAGGCGTCGTCCCCCAGAGTCAGGGATGAGCAGAATGAAGATACTTCCGCTTCATGATTTCCTTTCTTTTTATAAAATAATTTCGCCTGATCGCCAGCCTATCTATCAGATGTCAATCAGCGGATAAATCCTTGCTTAGATTATAGACAATCGTTGTATCCGCTTGCTTTTGGGGACCGCCGTATATTTGATAGCCCAATCTCTTCCAAAATTCAATTGCTCGTAGGTTATTGGTTTGGACAGCCGAAAAGATAACTTTGACTTTTGGGTTTGTTTTGATGCGTTCTTCAATGTCAGTGACTATTTTATGCCCAATGCCCTGATTGCGATAAGGCAAGGCGATCATCAACAGTGAAATAAACGCCCGTTCCGGGTTCCCTTTGAATCCTGCAAGAACCACGTCCACTATGCCGATTATGCTTCCAGAATCGTTGAATATACCGTAAAATATTCCGCCCTCCTCACGAGAATGGTGGAAGTCATTCTTCACCATTTCCATTGAAGCGCAAGGAATCGGTCCCAACGCCAGAAAATCTTCGCATTGCTGATAAACATTAAACACTTGGGACAGGTCTGATTGGTACAGCTCTCTGATTGTATGTGAAATAGATCTATTCATCAGTTCTTAATCGGTGTCTTTTACTATTTCCCTCCAGGCGCTCCAATATTTCAAAGTAAACGGCAAATCCGCAAATCCCGTTTCACGATAGATTTTTATCGCCGTTGGATTTGACGCATATAAATACAGACGATTCTTGGAAATAGATGAATGATACTTCACCATATAATTAATCAAAGCCCGGCTATAGCCTTTGCCTCGATATTTTTTATGGGTCAGCACATCATCCACCCGGGATAAACCGTTCATGACCTTGACCGATCCCATGGTCACTGGCACATCGCCCAGATATCCTGCCAACAAGTGAAATGAATCCGTCTTAAGATGATTGCTCAACACTTTTACCGCCCGATCGCTTTCGTCTTCCGACCAGATTATCTCCACCATCCGCATATCGATTTCAGACACCCTTCTGATATTTATATCGTCCGACGTTTTTATGGTTAAGGGGTTTTGCCATTCAAAAAATTGATTTTCGTCAAATTTTCTGAATATAAAACCATGTTTGTTAAAATAAGGCCGTAGTATTCCCTCTTCTCTTGGCATATAAGCCGAATAAATACGCGGCGATATTTTAATATTTTCATAAAACGAGACAATATCATCCAGTGTTTTATCAATATCTACAGTCAAATCAAGAATGACAGCATGATTGCTGTCATGGGATTGTGGATTATCGACATTATAAAATAGCTTCCCGTAATAAGTATCGACTGTATTGGAAAAATCCTTAGGGAAATTATTTTCACAATATTTAAGATGGTTAATATCAATCATTGTGTTTTTGATTTTTGTATTTGTTGCGCAGTATGTTAATATTTATCCGTTCCACTTAAGCTTTCCATTCTTTTGGCATACGCAAACAACCATAGCGACGCGAAATCTTTGCTGTAAATAGAGTTCAATTGTATTTCCTTCCATTGCAGAGACAAGTCGACTCGATTTTGAACCTGCAGATAGACATCAGAAAGCAATAGTTCCTTAGCCCCAGGCCGAAGTTGCAGCCCATATACCATCATACGGTTGCCGTCTTCATGGATGCGTTCACATAGATGTTCAAAGCCAGCCTTTTGAGCAATCCGGGCCGAGGCCTGATTCTCCGGGTTAAATTGTATCACGGCTGCTTTGGCGCTGGTTTTTTCAGATAGATGCCGCACCATCAGACCGACCGCCCTCGAAACGTATCCCCGGCCCCGGACAGCGGGACGAACATTATATGTGATGTTCGCCGCCACTCCGGGGCGGTAGCCCGGGCAGACAAGATTGGCGTCCACATAACCCACAAGTTCGCCGGTTGCCACTTCCCATATCCCTAAATTTAGCCAGGCCCCGCCTGATTCCCAAGACAGCCGGGCCTCCTCGATCGCGGCTCTGGATGTTTCGATGGTGCTCCGGCCGCCAAAGAAACGCACCGTCACTTCATCTTCGTTCGCAAGGTGTACTTCGGCGTCAGCTAAAGTCATCATGCGCAGAATGACAACGCCATCGGTAAGTTCGGGGGCTGTCATCAATTGAAATCCTTCTTTGGTCCAAATCGACGATATTTTACCGGCATGAGAGAGTCCCTCTTTATAGTGTAATGAATCTACAGCCAATTCCCTAAACGGCCGGTTTGGCCCCGTTGCCATTCCCGTTCTCCTGGAGCTTCTCCTTCTCCCTCAGGGTCACGTAGTACCCGTCGTTGGCCATCAGCTCCTGATGGCTGCCCTGCTCTACGATCTGCCCCTCTTTGAGAACCAGTATCTTGTCGGCCCGCTCGATGGTGGAGGTTCGGTGCGAAATGATGAAACAGGTGACGGCCGGCAGCTTTTGGTTCAGCTCCTGCCAGACCAGGGCCTCGGTGGTGCCATCCAGAGCCGAGGTGATGTCGTCCAGTATCAAAATTTTGGGATGCCCCTGGGCGATCCTCTCCACTATGGCCCGGGCCAGCGATGCCCGCTGCTTCTGGCCCCCGGACAGGCTGGTGCCGCGCTGCCCGATAAGCGTGTCGTATCCCTTGGCAAAGCCTTTTACCTCCTTCTCCAGTTGGGAGATGCGCCCGGCCTCCACCGCCCGGTCATTATCCACCTCTTCCCGGTGGAAGATGACGTTGTTGAGGATGCTGTCCGAGAAAAGCAGGGCCTCCTGCGGAGCGTAGCCGATGATGCTGCGCAGCCCGGCCAGGCTGAAATCTTTTATATCGGTGTCATCAATCCGAACCGAGCCGGAAGTTGGATCGTGCAGACGAAGCAGCAGATGCACCAGGGTGGTCTTGCCGCAGCCCACCTCCCCCATCAGGGCCACCTTCTGTCCTTTGTCAACGCTGAAACTGATCTCTCTAAGCTGCAGCTTGTCGCTTTTTCCGTAGCCGAACGATACCTTTTTAAAATCAATTGACCGGTTGAAGGATATTTCCCTGGGGCTGGCCGGATCGCTGACCTCGGCCAAAGCAATCTCCAATTCATGGGCCCGGGCATAGGACACCGAGCCCCGCTTGGCCGAGACGAAGAAATACCCGATGTTCCACAAAGGTTCGATCAGCATCAGGCTGTAGGTATTGAAAGCCACAAAACTGCCCAGGGTCAGGCTGCCCTTTATGACCAGGTATCCGCCCACCAACAGGACCACCAGCACACCTAACTGGTCGATCAGGATATTTGACGAATTGAACAATCCTTCGGATTGAATGCTCTTCACCTCGGCTTTTATCCGGTGGTCCATGGCCCGGGAGAAACCCTGTCTCTGGTGTTCCTGGCGGTTGTATACCTTGAGCACCCTGATCCCGGAGAAGCAGGCCTCCAGAAAATCATTGACCGCCGAGATGGCGCCCTGCAATTTATGATAACGTCTTTCAAAGGTCCTTTCGTTGAACAGAAACAGCCCGGCCACCACCGGCACCGGCAGCAGCGAAAAGGCCGCCAGGGTGGGGTTCATCCGGAACATCACTATCAGGATGAAGCTCAACAGCACCAGGCCCTGCACCGCCCGGAACAGGCCGGAGCAGGTGAACCAGGATAGTTTCTCCGCCAGGTCGTCGGTCAGCCTGGTGACCACGTCCCCGGTCCGATAGGAGGACAGGGTTGACGGTCCCAGCCTGGTGAGGTTGGCGAAGATGTTGTTCCTGAACTCGGCCTCGATATTCATGTTGGTCCAGCCGCGGGTGGACATCAGTATCCAGTTGACCAGGGCCGCCCCGGCCCCCAATAGCAATAGATACAGCACGTAGCGGTTCAACTGATGAGTGGGCAGTTTGTTGACCAGACCGTCCACCACCATCTTGAAGAATATGGGGTAGCTGATGGCCAGCGCGGTGTAGACCAGGGTCATGATCATCAGCACCAGTAGCTTTAGTTTGTGCGATCTCCAGTAGCGGTACAGCCATCCAAAGATGAGCTTTAAGCTGCCGGTGTCTTTTTTATTTTCTATTTTGTTTGGCATAAATTTTTAACTTGATTATTTTATTGATTTTAATCTTTACGGAAGTCTTATCCTCGGCGCCGCATTCTGCGGGACTGGCAGGCTTAAGTGGACTGTTAAACCACCCCTTCCCCTCCTTGATCAAGGAGGGGATTTAGGGGAGGTTTAAACACCATATCAGGCAAACTGTATCCGGTACAGCTTGGCATAATAACCATTTTTTTCTAAAAGCTCCTGATGCCTGCCGGATTCCACGATGCGCCCCTTGCGGATCACCATTATCTTGTCGGCATCCAGGATGGTGGAGAGCCGGTGGGCCACGATCACCGCGGTCCTGCCCTCCAACAGGCGTTTGATTCCCTGCTGGATCAGCCGTTCCGACATGGGATCCACCGAGGAGGTGGCCTCGTCCAAGATCAGTATCTGCGGATCAAAGGCCAGGGCCCGGGCAAAAGATACCAGCTGACGCTCGCCCTGCGAGAGGTTGGCCCCCCTTTCAGTCAGTTCCGATTCCAGGCCGCTGGGCATTTTATCCAATATCCTCTGCAGTCCCAGTATTTCGACAGCCCGGTCCAGTTGCTCCCTGGTCATCTCCGCTCCCAGGGTCAGGTTCTCCCGCACCGTTCCCGGGAAAAGAAATACGTCTTGCAGCACCAAACCGAAATGACGACGCAGGTTTTCTATGGGTATTTTGCGGATGTCGATCCCGTCAATGGATATGCTTCCGGCCTGGGGATCGTAGAACCTCAGCATCAGGTTGATGATGGAGCTTTTCCCCCCGCCGGTGGCGCCCACCAGCGCTATCTTCTCGCCCTTGTTGATGGTGAAATTGATGTTTCGCAGCACCCAGTCCGGCTCATCGTTTCCGGCCCTGGTGACATAGGAAAAATCGACATCTTGGAATTCAATTGAATTCTTAAAATTGTTCCAGTTGCCGCCGGAAACAGCATTGATCACTTTGGGTTCGATATCCATGATCTCAAAGACCCGCTGGGCGGCGGCAAAGGCCCGCTGCATGATGCCCACCTGCTCGGAGAAAGCGTATACCGGCATGAAGAATTGTCTTAAATACCCCAGAAACAGCACCATGGCGCCGACGGTTAAAAATCCCTTGGCCACCATATTTCCGCCCACCGTCAGGATGATGGCCAGCCCGATAATCTCGAACACCCCCACCAGGCTGAAGAAACCCATGGTCAACACATCCGCCGGCAACAGGGTCCTAATATACGATCGGTTGAGTTGAGCCATCTTTTGTTTGACCGCGCTCTCGCGGGAGAAGGCCTGGATCACTTTCATGCCCTGGACCATCTCGGTAAGATAGGCCACGATCTCGGCGTATTTTTTACGGACCACCAGGAATAGCGGTCGGACCTTTTTCTGGAACAGAACGGTCAGCAGGAATATCACCGGGATCAGGGTGGAGACCGCCAGGAAAAGCTGCAGGCTGACCTTCATCATGATGAATACCATCCCGGCCAGGCTGACCACCGCCCCCAGCACGGTGAACATTGTGGAGGTGAACAACCGGCGGATGGCTTCGGTATCGCTCTCCACCCGGGCGATCAATCTGCCCACCGGATGCTGGTCGAAATAAGCGATGTCCAGTCCCAGCATATGACCGAATAATTGTTCTTTCAGAGATGAAACTATCCTGACCCCCAGCGATTCCAGCACCACCAGCATCAGGTAGTTGACCCCGAAGGTGGCCAGTTGTAGCAAAACATACAGCCCTACGGTTATAAGCAACCCGTTGAAATCCGAACCGGCGATGTTGACATCGATGGCCCGCTTGAGCAACAGGGGAGGCAACAGCCCCAACCCGGATGACACTATTAGTATCAGTGCGCCGCCCATTACCCTCAATTTGAAAGGCTTCAACAACGGCAGCATCCGTTTTAACATCTGCCGGTCGTATATTTTCTTCCCCGCAGGAAGATCGTCTAAGTCTTCGTCGAACCACATATTTTTGTCTCTTTTTTATGATTTGCATTAATCCGTTTGAGATTCGAGCAACATCAGCGGCATGTTGAATCCTTATTTAAATGCCTTCTTGTCTTGGCGATGTTCTTCCATCTCTTTGACTGTTCCATCCGAACCTTAACATTGTGCCGCGCTTCCTGGAACTTAAGCTCTCGTTGCAGTTTCAGGAAATTCTTAAATCTGACCTGGTCAATCTCCCCTTTTTCCAAAGCCGATCTTATGGCGCAGCCCGGTTCCTCCTGGTGGCGGCAATCATTGAACCGGCATTGGGCAGCCAGCTGTTCGATGTCATCGAAGGTTTCGAAAAGCCCCTGTTCGCCCTCCCAAAGCTGCAGCTCCCTCATGCCCGGGGTGTCTATCACGATGCCCCCGTCCTCCAGAAGATACATCTCCCGGCTGGTGGTGGTGTGCCGCCCCTTGTCCTTGTAATCGGACGTTTCCACCACCTTGATGACATCCCGGCCCAGCAGCCGGTTGATGATGGTAGACTTCCCCGCACCCGAGGAGCCGATAAATACCGAAGTCCTGCCGTTTTGAAGATATGGCGACAACTGCTCCAATCCCTCCCCCCGGGCTGCGCTGATGGCATGAACCGAGACACCCACCGCGGTCTTTTCCATTTCCGCGATATTCACATCAACCTCGGAACAAAGGTCGGCCTTGTTGAGCAGTATCACCGGGACGGCCCCGCTGTTCCAGGTTGTGACCAGGTACCGCTCGATCCGGCTGGGATTGAAATCGGCGTTGAGGGCGGCCACGATAAAAGCATAGTCGATATTCGAGGCGATCACCTGTTCCTGCGAGGTGCTCCCCGCAGCATTCCTGGAGAATTTTGTCCTTCGGGGCAGCACCATCCTGATGATGCCGGAGTTGTGCTGTTGGTCATGGATCATCATCACCCAGTCGCCCACCGCCGGAAAAGCCGCATCCAGATTCTCCCCGCCAGACCCGCTCAGCTCGTTGTTGATTTTATCCCTCATTTTGCCCGAAACCTGGGCGGTGATCTCACCGCCCTCGGTCAGGACCTGGCATAAGTTGGTATGGACGGCCGAAACTCGTCCCACCAAAAAGTTATAATCGTATTTGGTTTTGCTTATTATTTGTTTCAGGTGGTCCTCAAAGGAAGAGTCCCAACCGATATTTTTCAGATCCATTATATGATTTCCTTGTTTTTATTCATACTTCAGGTCATTCCCCGAGATCGTCATCCTGTTGATATCTCACCCATTCAGACCGTAAGGCAGGGGGCCAGCCTCAGGGTGACCTGTTTTTTCTGTTAGTAATTCAGCGCTTTGCCGCTGATGACCCGTAAATCGTTTAAAAAACTGTTATTATTAACCCGGCAAATAAATATATCAAAATGATCTGGTTTGTGATATAATTGGTGCATGAAACAAATAGATGCACGCAAACACAGTACAGAA
>JAGVNJ010000035.1 GCA_020053305.1 Candidatus Edwardsiibacteriota bacterium
ATTTCTTCAAAAATCGCCGGATCGCGTTCGATCATACTTCAATAACGCCACCACTATATATGCAGCTTGATGTTGTTACTATTTTGAGACAGTTAATAATTGTAGAAAACCTTTTAACATAACTTTAAAAAGGAGCCAGCAAGTGTGCAAAGCCAAAGGGATGAAATCCATGGTCGTTCTGTTCTTTATGGCAGGCTTATTTTGGGGTTGTAGCAAGACGGAAACGCCGACCAGCACCACTACTACGGTAACCGTATCAAAAACAGCGATATGTTTTATTGGCAATTCTGGCGGCTTGGTAACATTAGTGTCGGATCCAACGGCGGACACTTCTTTATCAAACGCAACACTTAGTTGGGGCGGGGCCAAGACATCTCTTGTTTTTCAAGACAAATATGTTTGGATAGGATATATCGAATTATTTGGGGACGCAGACTTGGGTTATTCTCATCAATTTAAGGATACCGTGTTAACTTTAACGGTTACATCTAACGTTGGCAATTGTCAGGGCTCAATGGCATTGCCGGACAGCGCCTATATAAATGCTCCAACTTCTGGCAGCATCCTACCAATCGGTTCCGTAACTTGCACTTGGGCAACTGCGACCCGGGCAGAATGGTATATGGTTTATTATTATGCGTATGCTTATTCTTCATACAACTATTCTTACTGGGTGGGATGGAAAGATACGATTACCACTGGAAATAGCATAACCCTACCGGCATCATATTTCAATTATCCCGACGCCCAGTATTACGAAGTTTATGCGGTTGTGTTTCCTTACCGGGGTCCTAAGCCCCAAGCCAACTCCACCGGCAACATGACCGGAACCATCAAAGGCTTTTTAGTTGGCGAAGGTATGTATGATGATATATTTTTTTATGTTGGCACACCGCCAAAAGGCATAACTACTCCCAAGGTGGTGCATAAGGAACCGAGCCGCGACGAAAGAAGGAATAAATATTTGGATGCGGTTATGGGGCAATAAAACATATTTCTGGTATAAATTTTGCTGTGCTATTGACATGAGAAATTGCGCTTCTCTAATTTATTGACAGATAAATCGTTATAAAAGACTTTGGATTTTATCAAGCGGCCTTTTTATTTAAAAAGGCCGCTTTTTAGCTTGAAAAGGGCATGTGGCTGTGGTAAATTTAACTGTGCGAAAAAAAATAAGACGCCATATACAATACATCCTCATCCGGGCAGTTCTCTTTGTCATCCAAATGCTTCCCAGACGGGCGGCCGTTTCCGCCGCCGCCGGGCTGTCCGGCCTGGCCTGGCGCCTCCTGAAAAAGGAAAGAAGAAAAACCCTCTTCAATCTGGCCCTGATCTTTCCGGAGCGCAAGGACCACGAGGCCTTGGGGCGGGAGGTTTTCCGAAATGTGGCGGTATCGGTGGCCGACGCCTTCACCCTTTTCAGGATAACCGATGATCAGCTGAACGACTTGGTGGAGGTGGAGGGCCTGGAGCATTTCGATGCCGCCTATAACCTGGGCAAGGGACTGGTGGCCGTCACCGGACACATCGGCTGCTGGGAGTTCATCCCGGCCTGGTTCTCCCGCCATGGCTACAAGATCAGCGTCATCGGCAAGCGGGTCTACGATCCTAGATTGGATAAGATACTGGCCAGGATGCGCACCAGCCAGGGGGTGAACATCATTGATCGGGACAGCGGTGCCAAGGATGCCCTGAGCGACCTGCGCAGCGGCCATGCGGTGGGGATACTGATAGACCAGGACACCCGGGTAGCCAGCATCGACGTGGAGTTCTTCGGGCATCAGGCCAGCACCCCGGTGGGGGCGGCCGCACTGGCCGACAAGACGGGCTCCCCGGTGGTGCCGCTGGCCATCCTCCGCCAGCCGGACGGAAAGTACCTGCTGTCGGTCAAACCGGCCATCGCCTTCGACCGGTCACTGCCCAAGGAGGAACGGATCCGGGCCATGGTCCAGGAACAGACCCGCCAGCTGGAGGAGTTCATCCGGCGCGACATCACCCAGTGGGTGTGGATGCATCTGCGGTGGAAGGAAAAGCCTTGAGCATACAATCACTGCATATTATTATTACAAATAAATATATAAACTTGTCATTCCCTTGAAGAAGGGAATCCAGGCCTGGATGCCAGTTCTCCGATCATTGTCGAGGTCAATCCCCACTTTCGCGAGGACAGGGCTTCACGGGTTGAGCACAGAAAGTAAAATAAGTTTAGCCGAAATGCGCCTTTGGTGCACATGACAATAAGGACGTTTGAAAAAATGGATAAGGATTATTGATCTATTTAATTGCCAGAGTAATAATATTCATATTATTGTAAAAACAGTGAAGTACGTACCAAAATATCTTTTATTGCTGCTGCTCTTAGCCGGATGCGGAGCCAAGGACCAGCCGGCCCGGATCCAACCGGCGCCGGGGCGGGTCCCCTCCCAGACCATTGTGGGTTTCAACCTGATCGAGACCATCCTGGGGCGGCGCTCCTGGGTGCTCAAGTCCGACCAGGCCGACACCTATGACCAGAGCCAGGAGGTGGACCTGCGAAAGCTGGATATAGATTTCTACAAGGCCGGCACCGATTCGGTCAACGCCACCCTGACGGCGGATTTCGGCCAGGTCAACATGGCCTCCCGCGACATGGAGGCCCGCCAGAACGTCCGGCTGGTGACCAGCGACAGCCTGGTGCTGACCACCGACCATCTTACCTGGAACAACGACACCAAAAAACTTTTCACCGAGTCCGCCATCCGCCTGGAGAAGGGCACCGACTGGCTGACCGGCGACGGGCTGGAGGCCAGCTCGGACCTCAAGGAGATCCAGATCAAGAGGAACGTCAGGGGCCAAAAAGATCTGTTGAACATCGAACGATGACCTGCCTTGCCGGAATATTGATAGTCGCCCTGATGGCGGCCGCGGCGCCCGACACCAGCCAGCCCTACATGGTGTCGGCCAGCTCCATGAAGGTCCAGCTGATCGGCCAGGACAAGGTGACCTGGCTGCGGGGAGCCGTGGAGATCATCCACGGTCCGACCATCATCCGGGGCGACAGCGCCCGGATCTCCACCCTGCAGGAGCGGGCCCTGATCTGGGGGCATGTCCGGATAACCGACCGGACGGCCGAGCTGGCCGGGCAGAGAGCGGTCTACTTTAAAAGATACGGCCGGAGCGTCCTGCACGGCCGGTCGAACCTGAAGGACGGCGGCTGGACCCTGACGGCCGACTCCCTGGTCCATCTGAAAGATGCAGCCAAGAGCTATGCTTTCGGCCAGGTGGAAATGCGGGACTCGTCAGGCAAGAGCAATATCCAAAGCGACTACGGCGAATACTGGCATCAGGAGAGCTACGGCCTGCTGACCGGAAGCCCCAAGTATTCCATCACCGGCGGCACCGGCAAGCTCAGCGCCATCACCGCCGACCGGATGGAGGCCTACCAGCAGGGGCAGGTGGCCATCGCCACCGGCAATGTCAATTACTCCGAGGACAGCGTCTGGGCTTCGGCCGGGAGGATGTCCTACTTCAGGAATGAGGGCCGGATGTTCCTGGAGGAGCAGCCCCGGGTGTGGCGCAGCGATGCCGACCTGTCGGGCCGGACCATAGAGCTGATCTTCTTCCGGGACAGCCTGAAGAACTCGGTGGTGCGTGATTCGGTGGCGCTGCGGCAGTTTTTGGCGGAGCCGGGCGACACCGACCTGATCAAGTGCGACAGCCTGTGGATAGAATTCTCCCAGGGCAAGCTCTCCCAGGCCCGGGCCACCGGGAGCGCCTGGAGCCGCTACCACCAGCTGGACAAGGGGAAGGTCTCGGGCTGGAACGTTACGGCCGGGGATCAGATGGAATTTTACTTTTCCCAAGGCAAGATAGATAAACTCAAGGTCAATCAAAAATCCAGGGGTGCCTATTTCGAATTGGAGAAGCCATGAGTCCCGGTAAAATGGGATTAAGACAGGAACTGAGACAGGTGCTGGCTCCTGAGATGCTGCAGCTTTTAAAACTGCTGCAGCTGCCGACCCTGGAACTGCAGCAATTAGTGCGGCAGGAGCTGGAGATCAATCCCATGCTGGAGGAGATCCTGGAGGAGCCCTCCAGCGAACAGCAACAGGAGGCGGAGGAACGGGAGGATCACAACGAGCCGTCCCCGGAGCTGGACCGCATCGACTGGCGGGATTACATGCAGGAGGGGGTGGACGATCGGTACCTGAAGAACCTGGAGCCCACCGAGGAGCCCGAGGGCCCCATCATCGCCCAGAAGGACACCTTTCAGGATTACCTGCTGTTCCAGTTGCGGACCTCGGCGGCCGATCCCCAATCCACCGCCATCGGTGAATACCTGATCGGCAATCTCAACGACGACGGATATCTGACCACCACCCTGGAGGAGGTGGCCCAGGCCCTGGGGCAGGATATTGACGCGGTGGAGCGGGCCCTGGCCGAGGTCCAGAAGCTGGACCCGCCGGGGGTGTGCTGCCGGGATTTGCGGGAATGCCTGTTGATTCAGTTGAATATCCTGGGGCAGGAGGAGAGCCTGGCGGCCAGGATCGTGTCCGGCCACCTGGAGGATCTGGTGCACCAGCGATACCCGGTCATCGCCCGGGCTTTGGGGGTCTTGGAATCCCAGGTGCTGCAGGCCAGGGAGCTGATATCTTCGCTGTCGCCCAAGCCGGGGGCCAGTTTCACCAGCGACCAGTCGCATTATGTGTATCCCGACTTGGTGATAGAGAAACGGGACGGGGAATACGTGGTCAGGACCAACGACCAAGCGGTGCCGCGGGTCAGGCTGACCACCGGCTACCGCCAGATATTGACCCAGTCCAGAAAATCCAGCCCCCAGGACCGGGAGTATGTGGTCAAGAGGCTGGAGGCGGCCCGGTTCATCGTCCGGATGATTGAACAGCGCCGCCGGACCATGAGCCGGATAATGCAGGCCATCATCGAGAGGCAGACGGAGTTCCTGGACAAGGGCATCAGGTACATCAAACCGCTGACCATGAAGCTGATCGCCCAGGATATCGAGATGCATGAATCCACCGTCAGCCGGGCGGTGCACAACAAATACGTGATAACCCCCAACGGGATGCTGCCGGTGAAATATTTCTTCGGGGTGGGGCTGAAGTCCGATTCCGGGGAGGATTCCGCCAAATCCATCAAGGACACCATCGCTGAGATGATCAGTCGGGAGAATTCCCAAAAGCCCTTAAGCGACCAGGAGATCGCCGATAGGCTAAGCGGCCAGGGGATAACCATCGCCCGCCGAACGGTGGCCAAGTACCGCGAGGAGCTGAAGATACTTCCCACCAAATACCGGCGGAACAAAGTATGAGCATCACCGAAAGCAAGACAAAAAACCCCGCACTGGGGCGGCTGCCCGGCCATTTCAAACAGCGGATCATCAGATCCCCCAAGGTGGAGGAAGTGTCCGGCACCTTGAGCCGCTTAGGCCTGCATACGGTCTGCGAGGAGGCCAAATGCCCCAACCGCAACCACTGCTATTCCGAGGGCACGGCCACCTTTCTGATAATGGGGGGCAGCTGCACCCGGTCCTGCGGGTTCTGCGCCGTCAGCAAGAGCGCTCCCCAAAGTCTGGATCCTGAGGAACCGCGGGCGGTGGCCCGGGCGGCAGCCGATCTCAAACTGAAATATGCGGTGGTGACCTCGGTCACCCGCGATGATCTAGAGGACGGCGGGGCCGGCCATTTCGAGGCGGTCATTGAACAGCTTCGCCGCCTGGATCCCCCGGTACTGATAGAGGTGCTGACCCCGGATTTCAGGGGCCGCCCGGAATCGATCGACGCGGTGATCGCCGCCGGGCCGGATGTTTTCAACCATAACCTGGAGACCATTGCCCGGCTGTATCCCCATGTCCGGCCCCAGGCCGATTATCAAAGATCGCTGTCGCTGATAAGCCGGGTCAAGAAGGGCGGATTGACCGCCAAGTCCGGTCTGATGGCCGGGCTGGGGGAGTCGCTGGCCGAGATAAAAACCGCTATGTCCCACTTGGCCGATGCCGGCTGCGACATCGTGACCATCGGCCAGTACCTGGCGCCATCGGCCCTGCATTATCCGGTGGCCCGTTATTGGGGGCCGGAGGAATTCGAGGAATGCCGGGCCTACGGCCAGGATCTGCTGGGGCTGAAAGCGGTGGTGGCCGGACCCCTGGTAAGAAGCTCTTATTACGCCCACCAAACATACCAGACGATAAACCATTAACCGAGGAGGGACAAAATGGATCTGAACATCACCACCAGGCATTTCGACGGGCTGAGCGATTCTCTGCGGTCGGATATCGAAATGAGAATGGCCAAGCTGGAAAAATTCTTCGACCGCATCGTGGAGGCCAAGGTAATTTTAAGCGAGGAGAAGAACCGGCAGATCGCCGAGGTCTCCATCCATCTGCCCGGCGGGGTCAGGCTGTTGGCCAAGGAGCAGGCCGGGGATATGTGGGCCGCGGCGGAGACGGCCATCAAGAAGGTCGAGGTCCAGCTCAAGAAGGTCAAGGACCGGAAGAAGGACCGCAAGAGAACCACCCTCAGGAAATCGTTATAAAACAAACCAACCGGAGGCGCCCATGAAAACGGTATTGGTAAAGGAGCTGCTGGCCGACCGCCAGGAGGCCCTGCATTTGGAGGTCCTGACCGGGGATATCGGCCTGGACCGGAAGATAATCATCGCCGACACCAACCGGCCCGGCCTGGCCTTTACCGGCTATATGGGCTATTTCCTGTGGGAGAGGGTGCAGATCATAGGCATCACCGAGACCGGCTACCTGGAGACCCTGCCGTCGGATAAACGGATCGAGGCCATCAAGCGGATCACCTCTTTCGAACTGCCCTGCATCGTGGTCACCAAGAAACTGGCGGTGCACCCCGAACTGCTGGCCGAGGCCCGGGCCAGGAACATCCCGGTGTTGAGGACCGATATCGACACCACCGAGTTCATCCACCGGCTGTCCTCCTACATCGACAATATGCTGGCGCCCACCACCACCATGCACGGCACCCTGGTGGATGTCTACGGGGTGGGGCTTTTATACACCGGCGACTCCGGGATCGGCAAGAGCGAATGCGCCCTGGACCTGATCGAGCGGGGGCACCGGCTGGTGGCCGACGATGTGGTCACCATCAAGAAGCGCGGGGAGAGGGTGCTGATGGGCTACGGCAACCAGATGCTGCAGCACCATATGGAGATCCGGGGGATCGGCATCGTGGACCTGACCACCCTGTTCGGCATCCGTTCGGTGCGGATGCGCAAACGGATCGAGGTGGAGGTCCGGCTCAAACGCTGGTCGGACGACGAGGATTACGAAAGGCTGGGATTGGAGGAGAAGCCCACCACCATCCTGGGGGTGGAGATTCCCTTGATCACCGTGCCGGTGGTGTCGGGCAAAAACATCAGCGTGATCTCCGAGGTGCTGGCCATGAACCACCTGCTGAAACTATGCGGATACAGCAGCGCCGAGGAATTCAACAACCGGCTGCTGGATTCCATGCAAAAGAAATTCGAGTCGGTTCGTTTCGTGGAGGACGATTTGGAGTGATTTTTTTCACAACCGTGGCAACTGTAGTTTTATCGTAACCGCTGCCGCTGGAGAGAAATGAAAACCCAAGGGGTGAAAGAAAAGCTCGCCCCGAAGGGGTGGTGGGACGTAGCCTGCGGCTGAAGCCGCAGGCAAGAGAGGAAATGAATTTTCCGCCCTGCCACGCCCCGCCGAAGGCGAGGCTCCGCTTTTAGCGGAGCCGTGGGAAGGGGCCGGGGGAATGCAATATGAAATGTCCCATATCCCTGCGCCGCTTTTCGGGCGCGATTGCTCCGTGCCTGACCCAACCTGGGGCTGAAGGCCCAGGCTGGCGGCCCCGCGCTTTCAGCGCGCTGCCGCTGGTAGAAACCAACTCAATCCGCCTCAGGCGGAATAAGTTCTATCAATAAATGTATCATTTATGCCCAAACTAAAATTCATATTCGGGGTCCACAACCACCAGCCGGTGGGCAACTTTGATTTTGTGTTCAAAGAGGCCAGCCAGAAGGCCTATCTGCCTTTCCTGGATATGGCCGCCCAGTATCCCTGGTTCCGCTTTACCATGCACAACAGCGGGTGCCTGTGGGAGTGGCTGGAGGCCAATTGCCCGGAGTATTTCGACAAGGTCAATGCCCTGGTCAAAGCCGGTCAGATGGAGCTGATGGGCGGAGGCTTTTACGAGCCGGTGCTGCCGGCCATTCCTGAGAATGACCGCCGGGGCCAGCTGGAGATGATGTCCGGATACCTGAAAGATAAATTCGGCAAATCTCCCGATGGGGCCTGGGTGGCCGAGAGGGTGTGGGAGCCCTGCCTGGCATCGACCCTGGCCGGAGCCGGCATCAAATACACCGTGCTGGATGACTACCATTTCAAGTGCGCTGGAAAACAGGAGAAGGAACTTAGCGGGTATTACCTGACCGACGACCAGGGCCAAACGCTGTCTGTCTTTCCCATCAGCCAGAAACTCAGATACCTGATCCCGTTCCATGACGTAGACGAGGTCGTCGCTTATCTCCGGGAACTGTATGATTCGAATAATAATGCCCTGGCCATCCTGGCCGATGACGGGGAAAAATTCGGTATCTGGCCCGGAACCTATGATCATGTGTACATCAAAGGCTGGCTGAAACGCTTCCTGGATAAGCTGTCCCAAAACCTGGACTGGATCGAACTAAGCACCTTCTCCGAGGTGGTCAAGGAAATTCCGCCTCTGGGGCGGATATACCTGCCCACCGGCTCCTACGCCGAGATGGGCGAATGGGTGCTGGAGCCGGAATCGGAGAGTGTCTACCAGGAACTGGCCGGTCGACTCAAGGCGGAGAATAGCTACCAGCGTTACAGCCCCTATGTCCGCGGGGGGATCTGGCGCAACTACCTGGTGAAATACCCCGAATCCAACAATATTTACCGCAAGATGCTTTACGTCAGCGGCAAGGCAGCAGGCTCCGGGGACGATATCAAGCGGGAGCTGTACCGCGGCCAGTGCAACTGCGCCTACTGGCACGGGATCTTTGGCGGGCTTTATCTGCCGCATCTGCGGGAAGCCCTGTACCGGCACCTGATCCGGGCGGAGAACCTGGCCGACAAGGAACGGTCGCCGGAATATCCCACGGTTGCAATGACAGATTTCGACGGGGACGGACATCAGGAGATCCTGTTATCCAACAAGAAAATGAATCTCTACCTCTCCCCGGAACAGGGCGGAAATATATTCGAATGGGACATCAAAGAAAAGGAAGTAAACCTTTTCGACACCCTGGCCCGCCGGCCGGAGAATTATCACCGCCAGATAGCTGGTATTGGTCACGGCGACCAGGGGCAGGGCAAGAGCATCCATGAGACGCTGACCGCCAAGGAGCAGGGCCTGGAGAAACTGCTCCATTACGACAAATTCCGCCGGGTGGGGCTGGTGGATCACCTGCTTGATCCGGGTACTTCCTTGGAAGAATTTGCTGCTGGCACCCATAAAGAGACCAATGGGACAGCGGGTTCTAAATGGGAGACTAAAACATCCAAGAAAGGCGGGCTGATAAAAGTAGAGCTGTCAAAAGTATCGGGCGATCTTCAAATATCGAAGGTTGTCTCTCTTGGTGCGGACGAATCGTTTCGGGCGCACTATCAGTGGACCAACAGCGGGAAGGCGGATATTGATATTTGGCCTGGAGTGGAATTCAATTTCGGCCTGCTGTCGTCGGGGCCCGGGAGGTATTGCACCTCGCCGGACCCGCTGTCCACCGAAAGGTTGGATCTGCCGGCATCCGACAGCAATATCAGCCGGCTGACGCTCCACGATGATTATCGCAAAATGGAAATCGTTTTTTCCTTAAGCCAGCCGGCCGACCTGTGGCGATTCCCGGTGGAGACGGTGTCCCAGTCGGAATCCGGGCTGGAAAGGAATTACCAATGCTCCTGCTTTTTATGGCATGCCAAACTGAGACTGGAACCCGGGGAAGGATACAATTTGAACTTTGAAGTAGGATACAAAGGGGTTTGATGCAGGAGATAAAAGCGCCCATCGTCAATCGCCTGGGCATGCATGCCAGGCCGGCCGCCCTGTTCGTGAAAACATCCAGCAAATTCCAGTCCAAGATATGGGTCCGCAAGGATGACCTGGAGGTCAACGGCAAGAGCATCATGGGGGTGATGATGCTGGCCGCCGAGCCCGGCAGCAGCCTGATCATCAAGGCCGACGGTCCGGACGAGCAGGAGGCCCTGGAGGCCCTGGCCAAACTGGTAGCCGATAAATTCTATGAGGATTGATCATGGCCAATGAGACCAGATTATACGGGATACCCGCCTCCCCGGGTTTCGGCATCGGCCAGGCTTTTATCTATCGCAAAAACCTGCCGGTGATCAAAAGGCAGGTGGTGGACAACGCCAACAAGGAGATCGCCCGGTTTCACAACGCCCTCAACAATGCCCGGCTGGAGATTGCCGAGTTGCGGGATATGATCGCCGGCCGGCTGGGGAGGGACGAGGCCGAGCTGTGGACCGCCCAGCTGATGATGCTGGAGGACGTGACAGTGATCGAAGCCACTGCGGACAGGATCAGGGAAAAGAAGCAGGATGCCGCCTCGGCCTTCCAGGAGACGATCAGCCAGGTAGCTGAGACCATAGAGTCGTCCTCCAACCAGTACCTGAAAGAGCGGGTGGCCGATATCCGGGACATCTCCTGGAGGGTGATAAAGCACATCCAATCCGTAGATCCATCGGTTCTGCACAAGCTTCCCCGGAATTCGGTGGTGGTGTCCCACGACCTGTCGGCGGCCGATACCGCCCTGATGTCGGCCCGGAATATTTCCGGATTCATCACCGAGGTGGGAGGCAAGACCTCGCATACCGCCATCGTGGCCCGCTCCCTGGAGATTCCGGCGGTGGTGGGCATCAAGGGCGTCCTGCAGCAGCCCCTGCCCGGCACCACTATCATCGTGGACGGCACCCGAGGAGTGGTCATACTGGACCCGCTGCCCCAGACCCTGGAATCTTACCAGCAGGAACTGAAGGAATACCAGAAGCATATCTCCGATCTAAAGGGATTGCGCAAAAGCAAACCGGTGACCCTGGACGGGCGCCGGATAGAATTGTCGGCCAATATTGAACTGCCGGAGGAGATCCCCTCGGTAAAATCACACGGGGCCAAGGGTATCGGGCTTTTCAGGACGGAATACCTTTTCCTGACCTCCTCCCAGCTGCCCGGCGAGGAAGAGCAGTTCAATATCTACAAAAAGGTGGCCGAGAAGATCGCCCCGGATCCGGTGATAATACGCACTTTTGACCTGGGCGGGGACAAGATCAACGGTCACGGCTTCTCGCCCGAGGCCAACCCCTTCCTGGGTTGGAGGGCCATCAGATTCTGCTTAGACCGGCCGGAGATCTTCCGGGCCCAGCTCAGGGCCATCCTGAGGGCCTCGGCCTTCGGCCCGGTCAAGATCATGCTTCCCATGATCTGCTGCCTGGAGGAGATAACCCAGACCAAGGCCCTGCTGGATTCCATCCGCCGGGAGCTGGACGAAAAGCAGATCGCCTATGATCGCAATTGCCAGCTGGGAGTGATGATAGAAACCCCGGCGGCGGCCCTGACCAGCGATATCCTGGCCCGGGAGGTGGATTTCTTCAGCATCGGCTCCAATGATCTTACCCAATACACCCTGGCGGTGGACCGGGTCAACGAGAAGGTGGCCAAATTGTACGATCCCTTCAACCCGGCGGTGCTTAAGCTGATCAAACAAACCATAGATTCCGGACATCGCTCCGGCATCTGGGTGGGCCTGTGCGGGGAGATGTGCGCCGATCCCCTGGCGGTGCCGTTGCTGCTGGGGCTGGGGCTGGACGAATTCAGCATGAACGCGGTCTCGGTTCCCGAGGTGAAGCGAATGATCCTCAAACTCAGGATGGAGGATTGCCGGAATATAGCAGCAGAGGCGATGGAGGCCAAAAGCGCATTAGAGGCCAGGACCATCCTTTCGAAATTTGTACTTAATATTTTTCCGGACCTGGCCCTGATCTGTGCTCTGGAATGATCATGATATCAAATGGAACGGATTACCTTAAACCATAAAATATAATAAAAGAAGGAAAAATGGACGAGAAGAAAAAACTGCATTTGCTGGATCTGGTAGCCCAATACCAGACCATCAAGCCGGAGGTTGATGAGGCCATCTCCCAGGTGGTCTCCACCGGCGGGTTCATCCTGGGCAAGACCGTGGAGGAGTTCGAAAAATCGGTGGCCGGGTTCGTGGGCGTGAAATACGGCATCGGGGTGAACTCTGGCACCGACGCCCTGTATCTGGCTCTCAAGGCCGCCGGCGTCAAGGAGGGGGATGAGGTGATCACCACCCCGTTCACCTTCATAGCCACCGCCGAGGTGATCTGCTGGATCCCGGCCAAGCCGGTGTTCGTGGACATCTGTCCCGACACCCTTAACATCGATCCGGTCAAGCTGGAGAAGGCCATCACCCCCAGGACCAAGGCCATCATTCCGGTCCACCTATACGGGCAGGCGGCCGATATGAACCAGATCATGGAGATCGCCAAAAAGCACAAGCTGGCGGTGATAGAGGACTGCGCCCAGAGCCTGGGGGCCAAATACCACGGCCAGCAGACCGGCAGCATCGGCCATATCGCGGGCCTGAGCTTTTTCCCCAGTAAGAACCTGGGAGCCTACGGCGACGGCGGGATGGTGCTGACCAATGACGAGGAGATGATGAAGATGGTAAAGATACTGCGCCAGCACGGACAGGACAAGAAGTATCACCATCTCAAACTGGGGGTCAACTCCCGGCTGGACGCCCTGCAGGCGGCGGTGTTGTCGGTCAAATTGAAGCATCTGGAAAAATGGAACCAAGTCCGGCAGGAGAAGGCCGGGTACTATAACCAGCGCTTTGCCGGGATCGGCGACATCAAGATCCCCCAGGTGCGCCCAGACAATGAGGCCATCTATCACCAGTACACCCTGAGGACCGCCAAACGGGATGCCATGGTGGAGTTCCTGGGGCAGAACGGGGTGCCGACCGCGGTGCATTATCCCATCCCGCTGCATATGCAGCCGGCCTTTGAATTTTTAGGCCATAAGAACGGTAGTTTTCCGGTGGCCGAAGAGGCCGCCAGCCAGGTGTTCTCCCTGCCGATATACCCCGAGATCACCCGGGAACAGCAGGACCAGGTGGTGGATGCCATCGCCAAGTTCTACAAATAAAATATTAAAGACCCAGCCCGTAAGGGCTGGGTCTTTGTTGTGATAATATCACGTCATACCGAATTTTTACAAATATCAGTTCCCATTGTCGCCATGCCCCACCTACGGCGAGGCACCGCATTTTGCGGGGCCGGGGGCGATGCCATAAATGACATCGCTGGGTTTCATCAAGGCCGCCGGTGCGGCCTTTGTATGAAACATAGCGATAGCCTTCAGGCTATCGCACGATAGGGATATATCCGTACAGGTGTTTTTCAAAAGTTTATATTTACTTCGATGTTATAGCGGCCCTCAATTGCCCGCAGGCGGCATTAATATCCTGACCCTTGCTGATCCTGACGGTCACCGCCACCCCCAGCTGGTGCAGCCTTTCAAAGAAAGCCTGCTGGACCTGGGGCGATGAGGACCTGAAGGCGCTTTCCCTGCCCCCCGCATTATAGGGTATCAGATTGACCTTGGCCGGGATGTTCTTTAATAGCTTCGACAGCCGGTCGGCATCGTCCAACCCGTCGTTTACACCGGCCAGCAGTATATATTCAAAGAATACCAGTTTGCCTTTCCGGTTGCTGAAATTTCTGGCGGCGGTCAGCAGTTCTTTCAAAGGATGTTTTTTATTTACCGGCATGATCTTATCTCGAACGGCATCACTGGTGGCACTAAGGGATATGGCCAGCTTGAACTGCTCCGGCTCTTCCATCAGCCGTACGATGCCGGGCACTATTCCCGAGGTGGAGATGGTGATATGCCGGGCGCCGATGTTGAAGCCCTGGTGCGAATTTATCAGCCGGGCGGCCGAAAGCGTAGCATCGTAATTAAGCATCGGTTCGCCCATGCCCATGAATACGATATTGGTGATGCGATTCTGCCATCCGATTATATTCTGCAGGTGGAACAACTGGTCCGCTATCTCCCCGGCGGTCAGGTTGCGTACAAAGCCCATGGTTCCGGTGGCGCAGAAGCCGCAGTTCAACTTACAGCCCAGCTGGGTGGACAGGCAGGCGGTCAGCCGCTCCTTGCTGGGGATCAACACGCTCTCGATCAGCTGGCCGTCGGCGGTCTCCAGCAGGATTTTCCGGCTGCCGTCCCGGGACCGGCGCTCGGTCTTCAGCCGCAGTTCGTCGGTCCGGAAATTTTTCTTCAGGTCATTACGCAATTCCTTGGAGAGGTCGGTCATCCGGGAAAAATCCGAGACCCCTCGCTGGTAGAACCAGGCCATGATCTGCCGGGCATGGAAAGCCCTAGCCCCCAGCGGGGCCAAAGTTTTCTTCAGCTCTTCGAGATCTAATCCCTTAAGAGAGGGTGGTGAAATATTTTTCATTGTTCAATGATAATGGAGCTATGAACAAAAGTCAAGGACATAACGGCCGGTGTCAGTGCCCGCAATGCGGGGCCGACATCAGCCTCTCGCCAAAACGCCGCCTGGGCAACTGCCCTTTTTGCGGTTCGCGGCTACATATGGAGCACAGGGAATTGGAGACCCGCTGGATGCTTCGCCCGGCCCTGATGCGCTCCGAATGCCACCGGATATTATCGGCCTGGCTGTGGGAGAATTATCAGGGAACGGCATCAGATCTGGAGATCAGCCAAAGCCTGTGGGTTCCTTGGCTGAGGAAGGAGCGGAGAAAGAACGGCCAGATTGCCGGGCACAGCTATGAAATGGCGGCAAACCCAACTCATCCGCTTATCGCCAATGTGAAAATCCCGCCGGGCGAATATGTCCGATTCGACAGTGAAAATCCCGCCGGTTTCGTTCTGCCAGAGATTACGGATGAAAGCCTGGATCCGGAAGATGCCGTTATCTATGTTCCATTTCATGTCGCCAGCTTCAGCTATGGCGGAGAGAGAAAAAGCGCGGTAATAGAAGCTTCCACCGGCAGCATGGCAGGATACCAGCCAGACAAGAGGGTCAAAATGTCTCTTCAGTGGGGAAGCCTGGCTATAGCGGGCCTTATATTTTTGCTCGAAGGCGTACTGATCAAGCCGGTGATAGCCAAGGCCATAGTGCTGGGCCTGAGCTTCGTCATATTGGAGATCGGCATCAGTCTGCTGTGGGAGGGATGGGGATGGCGAAAATAACCGCTTTGCTTTGCCCGGTGTGCGGCTCCGGCCTGGTGACAGAATCCGGCAGCACCCTGGCCCAATGCCGCTCCTGCCAGGCCTCGGTGGCCCTGGGCTCGCAGATGGGATTCTATCGCTACTATGTGGAGTCCGGGATCAAGCGCAATGGGGCCATATCCCTGGCCGGGCAGGCCACCGAACTTTCCTTCGAGCCCATTGCCGCCCAGTTGATGTTCATTCCCGCATGGCATGTTGAAGCCGAGATTTTTGGTTTTATCGGAGGACAACGCCCGATAGTTGAAAAAATCATAAAGGTATCCATTGATGAATACCATGGCAATAAGATAAATGAAAAGGAGATAAAAGAAAAGAGCGGCGGCGAGGTGGTGAAAAAAAGCTTGTGGATCAAGAAGGATTACCGGATGCTGGGCATAAAATGGAACGAGCTGGGGGGCAGCGATATCAAGGATACTGCGCCCGAAATGGAATTGATGCCGGAGGACGCCGCCGAGCTATCCAAGCTGGGCCTGATGCTGGAGCCGGACGCGGCAGCCGAGCCGGAGATGATGGCGGAAGCCACAAAATATTTCAAAGGCCAGCTGCTGTATCCCTACGGGAGCTACCAGGGGCTGACCAGCCGCATCTCCCTGCTCAAGCAGAACCGGAGGCTGATCTATTATCCGGTGTGGCGGGTGCTGGGGTTTACCAAGAAAGGCCGGTTCAAATGCCTGGTGGACGGTGTCAATGGAACGCAGATATATGTCAAACAATACAGCCAGGCTAAAATCGTCCCTCCCACCAAACACCTGATCGCCACCCTGGCAATCGCTTTGGCCCTGGGAATGATGTTATCCCCGCACCAGGTCTTTGTGCAGGGTTGGCTGTCCTTTGTGGCGCCGTTCTTTCTGTTGGGATTTCTGGCCGGCGGCACAGTGCTGAATCGCCTGATACTGGACCGGCTGGCTGAGAAGGCCGCCCGTTTCATCTGGAAGGTGTAACCTAACTCAACCCCTTAATCCCCTTCTCTTGGAAAAAGAGAAGGGGCGGGGGTTGAGTTCATAAGATTAAAATAAGGCATTTAACTAAACCATGAAGCTCACCCCATTAAAATGTCCCCATTGCGGGGCCAAACTGAAGATAGCCGGAAACACTGTGCTGGCGGCCTGCCAATATTGCGGCAATGCCGCCGAATTCACCGGGGAATCGGCCATCAAACTGGATCAGGCAATAATTAAGTCCGAAGGCCCGCCGAATATTCTCCTGCCGTTTTGGCGAATATCATACAAGGCCAAAATATCCAGCCTGGCTGCCCATGCACCCCAAAACCCCTTTCAGCAGGATGGTACGGAGGCGTTTTACCGGAGAAAGGATGTCAAGCCGGAGGATCTGGAGATTCCCTCCAGGATGCTGGTGGCGGCCTTCAGGGTCAATAATTTTATCAATTACACAGCCGACTTGAGCCAGGCGCTGAGCCTGAAGCTGGATCGGGATCTGCCGGAGAAAGATGCGGATAAATCCATGGATTACGGCCGGTGCTATTACGGTCACCTGGATGCCCAGGGGATGGTGGAGGTTCTGCTCAGGGTGCTGGCCAACAAAAAAAGCCGCGATATCCTGGACCTGGACTTCGATATTAAATGGAGGGAAAGAAAGATCCTTTGGTGGCCATTCAAGCAGGATGGGGATTGCTGGAGGGATATGATATACGAACAGAGGCTGCTACAAAGCGCTCTGGAGAAATGATCCCCTAAATAAAAAGCCCTGCAGATTTCTGCAGGGCTTCGATTTTTATAGTAGTGATTAAAACGCGTCGTAATACGAGATCTTTACGGTCCGGCCCACTCTGGCCGACTCCTGCCCCTCCGGCCCGTTGCGCAGGATGTTCCTCAGGTCGAATTCCATCATCAGCTTCTGGTTGAACAGCCAGCGCAGACCCAGGTTCAGGTAGCCGTAGCCCTCGCCGTACTGCTGGTCCTCTTCATTATCGTTCAAGGCCAGATCATACTCGGCGGCCAGCCACAGCTCCGGGTTCAGGGATTTCTCCAGCCCGCCGAAGAAGTTCAAGGCATTGTCGGGGTTGGTGCGGTCCTCGATGCTGTAGTTGGCTCCGCCGTGGAAGGCCAGGGTCCCCATAAAACGGTAGTTCTTGCTGGCCACAGCGTAGAAGCCGGGGGACTTGGTCAGATATCGGTTATTCAAATACGGTCCATTGCCCTGATTGTTGAAACCCAGGGCGATGCCCGGTCCGTAATAGCTCTCATCGAAGATCCGGTACTTGGCCATGAACCCGGGCTGGGGGTTCCACTCGGGGTTGCCGTAGCCGATGATATTGTCGCCGCCGTAGGCGAAGCCGAAGTTCAGACGGTCGAACAGCCCGAAATTGAAACCCAGCAGCAATCCGCCCACCGGCTGCATCTTCAGGTTGATGGAATAGGTGGCCCGGGCCAGGGTCCCGGCGGTGGGGTAATCCACCATCTCGCCGAACTGCACGGCATGGGCCGCGCCGCCCAGCAGGGCCAAGACCAAGGTTATAATGAATATCTTTCTCATAACATCTCCAAATAGCATTTCAGTAATTATATATATTTAAAGACTGTTTTGCAAGATAAATAATGCCTTAAACAATATTCACAGAAAAGACCCAATCTCCTCTGTTCTCTGTTGGCAAAGACACCCCTCTGTTTCTCCCCTTGTTAGGGGAGATGTGGGTCATGGAGAAAGATCAAAAGAAAAATTCTGTGTGCTCTGTGCCTTAGTGGTAAAAAGGGTTCCTATCCTATTGATACCTTGCTCCCTGGCCGTTTTTCCGGTAGTTGCTCTGCTTGCGGGGCGGGGCCGGCTGCCATTTGCCGCAGAATCGGTAAAAAGGCCCGCCCAGAAGCTGATTCAGCTCGGCCAGCAGTTCCTGTTCGGGCATCACCTTCAGTTTCTGGGAGCGGATCCTTACCGGCAGGGATTCCCCGTTTTTAACCACAAAGGTTACCGGGCAGACCCCGGGGTAGCGCTGCAGGATCCCGGTCAGCTGGCGGGTGAACTCATCATCCATCTTGGTCTGCTCCAGATGCACCTCCAGCTGTTCCACCAGCCCCTTGCGGCATTCCGGCAGGGCGTAAAAATCCGAGGCCACGACCTTGGGGGCCTCATCCTCCTTGGTGGATACCGTTCCGGCCACCAGCACCACGCCGTCGCTGTTTATCAGGCTGCGTTTGGTCTCGTACAGGTCGGAGAACACCACCACCTCGGCGAATCCGGTCAGATCCTCCAGCGAGACAAAAGCCATCGGCTTGCCGTTCTTCTGGGTGATGGATTTAACCGAGGATATCAGTCCGGCCACGATCACCGCCTGATAATCGTCCAGACCGGTCAATTGGTCCAAATTATGGCTGGCGAAGCATTTGATGTCGGCGGTGTATTTCTCCAGGGGATGCCCCGACAGGTAAAACCCCAGGGCCTCCTTTTCGAAGGCCAGAAACTGCTTACGGTTCACCTTGGCCGGGGCTTTTTGTGATGGATTGCGGGCGGTTCCGGACGCCGGTTCGGCGGAGTCGAAGAAGGAGGTCTGGCCCATCTCCCGTTCGTGGCGGATCTGAGCGGCCGATTCCATGGTAAGGTCCAGATCGTTCAGCAGGTCCTCGCGGTCGGGCTGGATGGCATCGAAACAGCCGGATTTTATAAGGCTTTCCAGCACTTTGCGATTGACCACCCGGGCGTCGATGTTCTCCAGCATCTGCTTCAGGGAATCGAAGCTTTTCAGCGTCCGGCGGGCCCCGATGATGGAATCGATGGTGTTTCGGCCCACGTTCTTGACTGCGCCCAGGCCGAAGCGTATGGCCTGGCCGTCCGGCTGGTATTGGTGCTGGCTGGTGTTGATGTCCGGGGGAAGCAGGGCGATACCGGTCTCCCGGCAGTTGGCCAGGAAGGAGATGGTCTTGTTGGTGTCGCCCATCACGCTGGTCAGCACGGCCGACATGTATTCTAGGGGGTAATGAGCCTTGAGATAGGCCGTCTGGTAGGCCAGCACCGCGTATCCGGCGGCATGGGACTTGTTGAACCCGTATCCGGCGAACTTGGCCAGCAGATCGAAGATCTTCTCGGCCCTATCCTGGGGGATCTTATTGATTTCGTAGCATCCTTTGATGAAGGCCGGCCGCTGTTTCTCCAAATCCTCCAGCCGTTTTTTGCCGATGGATTTCAGCATCAGATACCCGGCCCCCAGCGAATAGCCGGCCAGGGCCTGCACCGCCTGCATCACCTGTTCCTGGTAGATCAGGATGCCGTAGGTATTCTTGCAAATGGGCTCCAGCAGGGGGTGTTCGTACTCGATCCGCTCCTGGCCGTTTTTGCGCGCCAGGAATTGGGGGATCAGATCCATCGGCCCCGGCCGGTACAGGGAAATAACCGCGATGATGTCGTCCAGGGAGGAGGTCTGCAGCTTGACAGTCAGGTCGCGCATGCCGGCCGATTCCAGCTGGAATATCCCGGTGGTGTTGCCCTTCTTCAGCAGGGCGAAGGTCTGCTCGTCGTTGTAGGGGATGGCGTCTAGGTTCACATTGAGGCCCCGCTCCCGGAGCATCCGGATGGTGTCGTCGATCACCGTCAGGTTGCGCAGACCCAAAAAGTCCATCTTCAGCAACCCGCACTTTTCCAGCCAGCCCATCTCGTACTGGGTGGACACATCTCCTTTGCTGCTTTTATACAGGGGCAGATAATCGGTCAGTTTTCCGGGGGTGATCACCACCCCGGCGGCATGGGTGCCGACGTTACGGATCCGGCCCTCCACCGCCTGGGCGATCTCGATCACCTCCTGGAAGCGGGGATCGGATCTCACCAGCTTGTCCAGTTCGGGCACGTGTTTTATGGCCTCGGCGATGGTGTTGCCGAAGGGGATCAGCTTGGCGATCTTGTCGGCCTCGCTGTAGCTCAAGCTGTAGACCCGCGCCACGTCCCGCACCGCGGCCTTGGCCTGCATGGTGCCGAAGGTGATGATCTGGGCCACGCTGTCCGAGCCGTATTTCTGATTTACGTATTCGATCACCTTGCCCCGCTGGGTATCGCCGAAATCGATGTCGATATCCGGCATACTGATCCGCTCCGGATTCAAAAACCGCTCGAACAGCAGGTTGAATCTCAGCGGCTCCACATCGGTGATGCCCAAACAGTACAGCACCAGGCTGCCCACCGCCGAGCCCCGGCCCGGGCCCACCGGAACCTGATTGGCCCTGGCAAAATCGATGAAATCCTTGACTACCAGGAAATAGCCGGGGAAATTCATCTTCTCGATGATCTCCAGTTCCTTGTTCAGCCGCTCCCTGATCCCGGCGGTTACTGTATGGTATCTTTTATTTAGCCCGGTCTCGGCCAGGTATCTTAAATAGACGGCCTGGCTGTCGAACTCCTGGGGAACGGTGTAGGAGGGGATGTTCAGTTTGCCGGAACCCAGGTCGGACAGCAGCAGGTTGCAGCGCTCGGCCACCACCATGGTGTTATCAATGGCCTGGGGGAATTCCTCGAACAGCCGGGCCATCTCGGCCGGGGATTTGAAGTAGAAGTTGTCGTTGGAAAATTTCATCCGGTCGGGGTCGGTGATGATTCGTCCGGTCTGGATGCACAGCAGGGCGTCGTGGGCCTTGGCATCTTTGGCCTCCAGGTAATGGACGTCGTTGGTGGCCACCAGCGGGATGTCCAGCTCTTGGGATATGGCGGCGATCTCGGGGATGACCTGAAGCTCCTCGGGCAGGCCGTGGTTCTGGATCTCCAGAAAGAAATCCGGCCCGAACAATTCCCGGTAGAAGGAGGCGGCTTCCCGGGCTTTTTTAGGGTTGCCTTTCAGGATGGCCTGGGCGACCTCGCCCTGAATGCAGGAGGAAAGGGCCAGCAGGCCCTCGGAATGCTGGGCTAGAAATTCCTTGTCGATGCGCGGCTTGTAGTAGAACCCGTCCAGGAATCCGGACGAGGAGAGCTTCATCAGGTTGCGGTAGCCGGTCTCGTTGCGGGCCAGCAGTATCAAATGAAAGGCGGTCTCCCCGGCGGCATCGGCCGAACGGTCCAGCCGGCTGCCCGGAGCTACATACACCTCGCTGCCTATGATCGGTTTGATCCCGGCCGAACGGGCGGTGGTGTAAAAGTCCAGGGCCCCGAACATATTGCCATGGTCGGTGATGGCCAGCGAGGTCATTTTATGCTCGGCCGCCTTCTCCACCAGCTTTTTGACCGGGATCAATCCGTCCAGGACGCTGTATTCGGTATGAAGATGAAGATGGGTGAATCGGGAGTGAGGCATGATGATTTTGATTTTAGATTACAGATTATGGATGGTTAAAGTAAAACGGCTGGGAAAACATTATCAGATATTTATGCTATGCGTCATCTTGACATTCGCCGGTTATTATGACGGACGAAACATCTGCGGCGGATGTTCCCACAAGATCCTTCGCTTGCCGGCTACGGGCAATACTCAGGATGACGGCCTTTAGGAGCAATCATCAAAATCGGACGATCTATTCCTGCAGATCGGAGAGTTTTTTGGGGATGCTGTTGCCGGTGAGGGGAAGGTCCAACGGGTTGGCGCAGTATTTCTCCTTGCAACGGCTGCATAAGATGAAGGCAAACTCGCGGTGCACTTCCTCCTCCAGCAAGGACTCGGGAACCCCGACGGTCTGCTCGTTTATCCGGGAGATGAAATCCTTGATGCTGGTGCCGTCGGCTTCATTGAGCACCCCGTCGAATCCCTGCAGCAGCGAGATGTTCAGCCGGTAATATATACTGCCCTGGGGCAGGGCTCTTCGGCATTTTTCACAGCGTCGCATGATATTTTCTCCTCCACCGTTAGGATATCACTTAACGGACAGAATTTCAATAGCAAAGTGTTTCATTATTCAATTGACAAATCATATAAATGCAATTAAACTTATCCGGGCATAGAGAAAAATCTTAGACATTGGTTGTCATTCCTGCACTTCATGGAGCCTGCCCTGAGTAATATGAAGGGTTCAGTGTAAACTCCAGCAGGAATCCATAGTGGAAAATAATTCAATCAATATATTTAAAATGGCTAATCTAATACCCAGTAGAGAGATATTATTACTTCGGCGAATAAACAGCGCAATGTGTCATTCCCTGACCGCTCCCTCACTCCCTCTCCACATTGGAGAGGGAAGCCGGAAGTCAGGGAGAGGTCGGGAATCCAGTCCTGGATACCCGTTCCCCGATCTGTGTCGAGAACAATCCCCACTTTCGTGAGGACAGGGCTTCACGGGTTGAGCACCAAAACGTAAATAACTAAACTAAGTTGAAATCCGCCTCTGGCGGATTGAGCACAGAAAGTAAAATAAGTTTAGCCGAAATGCGCCTTTGGTGCACATGACAACAAGGACGTTCGAAAAATGGATAAGGATTATTGATCTATTTAATTGCCAGAGTATTAATACGAGCGTTAGTGCGCCGTATTTGTGAACTGGACGAAATATTTAAATAATATGGTAAGGATCACACAAGCGATATAATGAAATATATTAGCGCTGCTGATATTATATTAGAAAAGATAAAAAAACAATGATTAAGAAATTATTCACATCATTAATACTACCGCTGGCGGTGGTCATATCATGCGCTCCGCAGCTTTTTGCCTCCAGCATCTTCATTCCCATGGACCTTACTCAGGCGGACCACCTGCGGGCCTACGGGGTGGTTTACCGCTGTCTTCAGAACGGCATCAAGGTGGAATGGCTGCTCAATTACCGGGGCGGCTCGTTTCTGTCTTCCGAGAATCAGACGGTGGCTGACCTATGCAAACTATCCGGCGTCAGTTTCAATCTGATCTCCGACAACCAAACCTCGGAGATATACCGCCAGATCGAATCCGGGAACATGGAGAGGATTGAATTGGAGAAGGCCCCCAAACTGGCGGTCTACGTTCCGCTGACCCACGATCCATGGGACGACGCCGTCCGCCTGGCGCTGGATTACGCCCAGGTGCCGTATACTACTTTGTGGGACGAGGAAGTGCTGTCAGGGGCGCTGGCCCAGTACGACTGGCTGCACCTGCACCATGAGGATTTTACCGGGCAGTACGGCAAGTTCTATTCCAGCTACCGCCACACCGACTGGTACCAGAACGATGTCCGGGCCAACACCCGGCTGGCCGGGAAACAGGGTTATAAAAAGGTCTCCCAGATGAAATTGGCGGTGGCCCAAAAGTTGCGGCAGTACCTGTTCGACGGCGGGTTTCTGTTCGCCATGTGCTCGGCTCCGGCCACGCTTGACATAGCGCTGTCCGCCTCCGGTACCGATGTTGTCCCCAAAGAATTCGACGGCGACCCGGTCCATCCGTCCTTTCAGGCCAAACTGGATTTTACGCAGACTATGGCCTTTGCCGACTTTAGCGTCATCACCAATCCGCTGGTTTACGAGCATTCCGATATTGACGTGGGCACCGACGCCCTGGCCAGGGGCAAAGACACCTATTTTACCATGTTCGATTTTTCAGCCAAGTATGATCCGGTGTCCTGCATGCTGGTGCAGAATCATGTGGCCTTAGTCAGCGAATTTCTGGGGCAGGATACGGGATTCAGGCGCGACAAGATAAAGAAAGGGATAGTTCTGCTGGCCGAAGTGACAGGCAGCGACGAGGTAAAATATCTGCATGGGATATACGGCAAGGGGAGCTTTGCCTATTTCGGGGGGCACGACCCCGAGGATTTCCAGCATTTCGTGGGCGACCCCAAGACCGATCTGCGGCTGTACCGCAACTCGCCGGGGTATCGATTGATACTTAATAACATATTATTTCCGGCAGCCAAGAAGAAGCAGTTGAAAACGTAAATATCTGTTGGTAATTTAGATCAATATTTTGCATCTCGACAAAACAGGAAAATAGAAACGCTTAGTTTTATATTGACTAAATAAATATTTTTGGTTATAATTACATACTCTTAAGGAACCCGAAGGGCCACCGTAGCTCAGTTGGTAGAGCAGCGGTTTTGTAAACCGCTGGTCGGGGGTTCAAGTCCCTTCGGTGGCTCCACGTAGGACCGAGTGCTTTAGAAGTTACGAAGATAGGAAGTTGAGAGCGAGAAGATTAAGCATATCTTCTTAAGTTTAGAGTTTCTCAACTTCTATGTTCAAACATAACTGGCAATAATAAAATGGTGAGGTTCCCGAGTGGCCAAAGGGAACAGACTGTAAATCTGTCGGCGAAGCCTTCGGAGGTTCGAATCCTCCCCTCACCACCACTTTTATAAGGTGAGAACCGAAAAGAGAGGTTCTCCACCTGATGCCCGGCTTCGAAGCAGGGCGGCGGCGGATCCGCCG
>JAGVNJ010000005.1 GCA_020053305.1 Candidatus Edwardsiibacteriota bacterium
ATTCCGGCGAAGATGATTCCGCACAGGGCTGTGAACATGGCTGCCTTTTTCATTTTAGTTCTCCTTGGTTTTTAAGTTTTATTTATTTTGGTTTGTTTGCGTTCTGGCTTTATATACAAGCACTTGTCATGCCAAATTGATAATGTATTTATAATAGAATGAATGACAATAGGTTATAAAAGAAACATAACAATGATGAGGTTTTGATAATAGCCATATATTTTTGACAATTGAATTTATGCGTTGACCAATTAAAAGAAAAAGGCTGGAAAAATATTTCCAGCCTTAAAATATCCGTGGGTTAATGTCAGAATAGGTAAAGCCTGTCCTCTATTATTCGGGAACTGGTTTTTAATTTCAGATTCAGTTCATCAATCAATCTCTTGAATTGGTTGAGTTTAGATTTATTGACGGTTGTCGGACGTTTCGCCCTTATTTCTATAGGCTCCAGCCATAGAGAATCCAACTGGGAGCCTTTCATTATCATATGCAGAACGGCGCTCTGGTTGGCCAAAGAATCCCTCTGGTCAAAAATGAAATTCCCCAGGCTATAAGCAATTACGCCGTCCTTATAAAGCTCAATCCCCTGCAGAACATGAGGATGGTGCCCCAATACTATTCCGGCCCCGGCCCTGATGGCCAGCCGGCCCAGATACTTCTGGGCCTTGGATGGCTGATGATGATACTCAAAACCCCAATGGAAGGAGGTGATGATCACCTGGCAGGAATCTTTGACCGCCTGTATTGAATTACAAATCGTGGTGGAATCGGCCGGGGCGATAATGTTATTCTCGTTATTTGGGTTCAGCAAATAAGGCTGGCAGAAAGCCAGAAAACAGACCCTAACATCGCCTATTTTCATATATGCCGGCCGGCATGTTTTTTTTCCTGCCGATGAATCTACGACCCTTTCGGCCCCGGCCTCTTTTTTAGGGATCTCCAGTATCCCGCTATAGGGGATCCTTAAGGAGTCCAAAATCCCAAGCGATTCCTCCAGGCCGCTTGGCCCGCAGTCATAGGCATGATTGTTGGCCACCGATAGAAAACCGAAGCCGTTCTGCTTTAGAATATTGTCGGCCACCACCGGGTCGGCTTTGAAGCGATAGGGGCTTTGGCTTTTGAACTCTTCTGAACTGATGACCGATTCCAGGTTGCCGCACAGTACCTGGCAGGAGTCGGTGACCAGCGGCATCTTGGCCAAAGGGTACCCGGGGCCGTGCCGTTCAATCGTTTTTGATACCCCCCGCCCCAGCATGATGTCTCCGACGGCTATGATCTCCCACCTTTTTGGCGGGGCCTCCTCGGCTGTGATGATACGTGGCCACAGCAAAAAAAACCACAACCATGGCGCAAATATTTTTTTCATTGCAGCATCCCGGAGACGGTCACGAACTCGTACTGGGAAGCGGTTTCCGTGGTGAGGGCCTTATTAAGGGCTTTCCAGGCGTTCTCGGTGGCCGGGATCAGAATAAGCGATCGGGACTTTGTTTTGGCAAGTTGGTTTTTCAGCTGGGATAGGCAGCTATTGGCTGAAGTCCGGGGGTCAATTATCAGATCCGGGTTAACATAAGAGCAGGAATTGGCCCCGGCGGATTTTTTTACCAGGGACTGGGCCGTGGGGTAAGGCTCGAGAAGGATAAGCTGATTGCGGCTGCAATAGGAGGCGATCAGGTCCGTGATCCTAGCGTCCTCCACCGCCCGGGATCCCTGCCAGAGATACAGGCCGGCAGGCTCATCGGCCGCAGCTGCGGCATCGTCCAGCTTGTTTTTTATTTTTCCCGAGGGATCGTCCACCAAAATAGTATTGGGGCCGGGGTCGTTTTTGGGATAGCCCTTGGGCTCCATGGTTGCCGTGCAGATGGCCTCCCGGTCCTTTGACCGGTAGCTGCCTTTCACTATCAACGTTTTGATGGCCGCTATTTTATCGAATTGATCGGCCAGGGCCGGTTTCTCCGGCGGCCAAAAATACAGGACCAGGGCGATCTTGGGCAAATTGGAGATGTTCTCGGCCGGGGCTCTTTTTTTAAGAACGGTTATATTGAGAACCAGGGAGTTCCTGGAAATAAAAGTCAAGTCCAGCCGCTGCCTTTTTCTGATCTCCAGCGATTTGGACGGGGCGTAATTTTCGGCCAGGGCCAGCCGGTTTATCATTAAATTGGCCCGGACCAGGGGATATCCCGGAGGGATGTAGATCAGGAAATTTCGGGAGTTGTCGGCGCCCGGGCTCAGGACCCGGACAGCAAACCCCTGGTCCGTCAGGGTTCCCAGCAGGCTTTGAATATCCCCGGTGGCGGGGCGGGAGGCCTGGCTCCCGGGAATTTCCGGCACTGCCGTCTTTTGGGGGCGGCCGATAAAATGGCGCAGGGCCAGAGCCGCCAGAAGGACCAGCGCCGCCGCCGGCACGATCCAAAGATTGGTTCTTTTTTTCTTTCTGCTTTTATGCATATATCAGTATCATTTTACCTTAGAGTAAATATTTTAGCAAGAGGGAAAGTATGGTGGGGCCGGCCGCCATTTTGGGCAAAAAGAAACCTCCCGGTCTCCCGGGAGGTTTTGTCCTATCATCTATATCTGGCAAATTTAGAATGACGATGTTAGAAGCTTAGGCGCGGTTCTTGGCAAAGCAGTCCGAACAATAGACTGGACGATCGCCTGTGGGCTTGAAGGGAACTTCGGTGTCCTGGCCGCAGTCGGCGCAGGTCACTTTGAACATCTGGCGGGGTCCGCGTCTTTCGCTCTTTTTGGCTGAGCGGCAGTCGGGGCAGCGCTGGGGCTCATTCTGGAAGCCCTTCTGTTGATAGAATTCCTGCTCGCCGGCAGTGAAAGTGAATGGTTTCCCGCACTCTTTGCAGGATAGGGTCTTGTCCGTGAAACTCATGTTTCTCCTTGGATTTTGTGTTTTTGCCCGAAAAAAAGCCCCTGTCAATTAACAACTGACACGGGGAATTGGTTTTCCGGACGCTTGGGTTGTTTTACTATTGAACAGTGTATCACAATGCCGGAAGTTTGTCAAGTGTTATTTTAAAATAATTTAAAATATTTTTATAGCCATTAATATGACCAGAAACGGACCACCCCTGTATCCCCTCCTTGATCAAGGAGGGGACCTGCGGGATTGTACATTAAGAATAAAATCTCAGTTCATCCGCCGGATACGCAGCTCCGTCGCCTTGGCGTCTTTCAGCAGTTTGGGCAGGGCTGAGAGATCGCTGTCGCCATAGTGGTAGGGATAAACTATCATCGGCTTAATCATCTTCACCGCTTGGATCAGTTGTTTGGCGGTCATGGTGTAGGGCTGGTTCATAGGCAGAAAGGCGATATCGATATTTTTCAGCTGTTTCATCTCCGGGATATTCTCGGTATCACCGGCAATATAGATCTTTTTCCCGCCAAAATCAAGAATATACCCGTTATCCCGGCCCTGGGGGTGGAATTTGTCCCGCCCCTTGGTAGTGTTGTAGGCCGGAACGGAGGTTATCTTGATGCCCTTTATGATGAGGGTATCGCCGTTGGCCATAGCTTTCCCGAAGCCCAAGATGTCGTAAGAAGCCCTGTTTAAAGCGATACGCGTTTTATCCGACAGGATCTTGGCGATGGCACCCTTGTCCAGATGGTCCTGGTGCTGGTGGGTGATGAGGATGATGTCGGCCTTGGCCAGTTTGGTGTAATCGGCGTAGCGTTCCACCGGGTCGACATGAATTATCAGGCCGTCGTAGTCCAGCATTATAGTGCCGTGGCCGATGAAGTGAATGACCAGCTTCTTTTGGCCCACGGCGAAGGTATCGGTTTCAAATATCTGCTGGGCGTGGGAGGCGGTCAATGGCAGCAGGAAAAACGACAAAAGAAAAGCGAAATATGTTTTCATTTTGGTTTCTCCTTATATGGTTTTACTACGGTTTGTCATGCCATTTCCGCATCAAGTGCGGGATAAATTCCAAATGACATCCAGGCTTGGATTCCCGCCGGAAGCCTGCCCTGAGTAAGGCATGCAAGCCCTGCTGGCTCAGGGTTTATGCTGAATGTAATGAAGTGCGGGAATGACACGGTGTGTTAGTTGCCCGCTGAACATGGCCGTCCCACTTCGAAAGAGGAATAAGACAGGTTTTCTCAGTGCAGGCTCTAACACCCGACTTGACCGGTTCATGCTTCACCGGCCAAGCTTGGGAGACCTCACCCCGCCCACTTCGTGTGTCGCAATAACTATCATTCTCAGGGCAGGCTCTCTCCAAATGCTTCGACAGGCTCAGTAACCATTTGGCGAGGGAACGGTCATTGCTAGGAGACCAGGTATCTTACAAATGAAGCAATCCAACTTTTCCTGGATTCCGGATCAAGTCCGGAATGACAATACTATCCGATTTTATCTTTCGTTCCCTTTAGCGTCTACATAGAGCACAAAGCAAATACAGCTGGCGACCATGGTCAATATGCAGACCGTGGCAAAAACCACCTCCTTGACCGTGGTGATGCAGGGCAGGACCTTCCAAAAGAAATATGCAGCGCTGATGAGGCACAGGATATTGGCTATCCAATAATAGAGAGTGCTGTTTTTCAATTTCATTTTTGGGAACCCCTTTATAGTGAGTATGTGTTTCATAAATATTTTACGGTTGCCCATGTATACTTACTGGGCTATTACTATGGCATTGGTGGTGTCATTCTAATGCTAACTATAGTATGTGGACTTTACTGCATACTAATATTATCATTTCATTATGAGAAAGCCAAAGAAAAAAGAATTATTAGTTAAATTTGGTGAAAATATCCGTGCAGCTCGTAAAGAACTCGGTCTTTCACAGGAAGAATTAGCGGATAAAGCCGGTTTACATAGAACTTATATCGGAATGATAGAGCGTGGCGAAAAAAACATTACACTAATAAATATTGAAAAGATTTCAAAAGCACTAAATATAAAATTAACCATTTTAATGGATTTTTCAAATGGGTAGTGTTGATAATAGATTAAGAAAAAAATGGCAAGATTATAGCGGCAAAAATGCAGGTAACGCAGAAAAAGATTTTTATGAAACATTTATAATCATTTTCAAAGGTACTGATTTACAAATAAGAGAAAAACCTAAAGAATTTATTAACCCGGCAAATAAATATATCAAAATGATCTGGTTTGTGATATAATTGGTGCATGAAACAAATAGATGCACGCAAACACAGTACAGAAGTTCA
>JAGVNJ010000011.1 GCA_020053305.1 Candidatus Edwardsiibacteriota bacterium
AACTTCTGTACTGTGTTTGCGTGCATCTATTTGTTTCATGCACCAATTATATCACAAACCAGATCATTTTGATATATTTATTTGCCGGGTTAATAATTATATTTTTTGCCATGCAGTACACTCGCTGGAATTGCCGTGTATGTTTTCAGACCATGACATATTATCAATTTTTCTAATAATAGTACCGCCAAATATCGCTATTTCTTGGCCTATTTTACCATGAACCGCAAGTGTTTTGTTAGTTGGTGGATTTATTGTGCTAGCAAAATCAAGGTATATATCTGAATAGTTTTTTATAAGTTGTGTGATAATAAAATGACTATCAAATATATAACCTTTAGGTATTGTACTTAAAATAGTTTCTATGGCCGTATGCATTTCTTTCACCTATTTATTTTGAATTTTTATGTTGATGGCCTGTTACATACCTTTTTCAATATGCACCTAATTGTGAACGTATATCATTATAACCCGCGACAATTTTTAATTTCGGTATTGTATTATATGTGCCATTTGTGGTGATGTATGTATATACGCCTACACCTTCAACCAATACATCTATCATTATTTTTGGTGCCGACTCCTCGCCAAAATCAATCATACAAACAAAATTATCAGTTTTGTATAAGGCAACAGAACGGCCTAACAATTGCATTAAAGTACCAGTATATGAATAACAATGCCCTTTTGTGTCATATGGATTGCACATAACCAATGTCAATATGTTTTCTACACCCTTTGTGAATTTTTTCTTAAAATCTTCTTTTCTTTTCGCCAACCTATCCTGTTGTTCTTGTTCATATTTTAATCGCAGTTGCTCATGGGCACGCTTTTCTTCCTCTTTTCTTGCAATTTGTTCTTGTTCTTTCACAATGCTTTCTATTTTTTCAGTTGTAATTTCTATAGATTCACTATAGGCGTTGTTTTCTGGGTAGGTGAAATTAAAATATACCTTTTTCCTGTTCGCTACAAGTTTTCTATATTTTAATAGATCAAAACTATACGACCCATACTCATTTGTCTTAGCTAATTCAACCACACTGTCACCAATACTTATTTCTAACGGTACTTTTGTAATACTTTCAATGTTATTGCTGACCTTGTTGCTAGGTACCCTTTCGCAATATTCACTGTTATTATATAATTTATGAATTAATATCCCACCAATAAAAAATGCACCTGATGTAATGTATACAATGTTCCTTGTTTTTTTATATGACGAAAGTTCTTCATTATATATCTGTATTTGTTCGTCGTAATTATTTTCAATCTTCCATGTTTCCTGATATTCCTCACTACCGGAGGGGATTTCTGGTTCTTTGGGCTTCTCTATCGCTAAGGCTACCAAAAAGCCTAAAAGTCCAGCCGATGACAAATAACTACCAGCTGCCGTTTTCCTTTTATATCTTGATTCTTGATAATAAAATTCAGTTGTCGTAATTTGCCTCTGCAGCGTAACGGTTAATATTGAACCACTTAATTGCTGTGCAGTATAATATTTCCCTTTTGTTATGTCTGTTTTATGTGGCTTTGTGTCTTTTTTACTAATATATTTTGATGAACAACCAAATAGCAGTATGGCTGCCAAACATAAACTAATTACTTTTTTCATGTTTTCATCTCCTTATATTTCGGGCAAAATTATTAAGGTGGCTAGTCATTCAATCTGTCTAATGCAGCTTCAACTGTACTTACGGATAAATTTTACTGCACCAATTCCCATTTTAGTCCCCTCGCTTCATTGTTTGGGTTACTACGAGAATAGCACCCGCAGTAACCCACGTTTAAAGCAAGTTTACTTCCGTCCCAGTTTCTTGATGAACTCTTCCACGTTCCTCTTGGCCTGGTCGTCCGGCACCTGAACCATGGGCGATTTCATGAAATAGCTGGAGGGCTCCAGCATGGTCCCGGAGAGCTTGTGATCCAGGGCCAGCTTGGCGCAGCGCACCGCATCGATCACCACCCCGGCCGAGTTGGGCGAATCCCACACTTCCAATTTCATGTCTAAGTTCAGGGGCACGTCTCCGAAGGTCTGGCCCTCCATCTTGATGTGGCAGAACTTCCGGTCCAGCAGCCAGGGCACGTAATCCGACGGCCCCACATGGATGTCGTCGGGATCCATCTTGTAATCCAGCATCGAGGTGACGGCGTTGGTCTTGGATATTTTTTTCGACTCTAAGCGCTCCCTCTCCAGCATATTCAGAAAGTCGGTGTTGCCGCCGAAGTTCAGCTGGTAGGTCTTCTGCAGTTTGACCCCCCGGTCCATGAACAGGCGGGTCAGCACCCGGTGGGTGATGGTGGCCCCCACCTGGGACTTGATGTCGTCGCCGATGCAGGGCACCCCGGCCTTCTTGAAGCGGTTGGACCAGTACTGCTCGCGGGCGATGAACACCGGAATGCAGTTGACGAAGGCGCACTTGGCCTCCAGGATCTGCTCCACATACCATTTGGTGGCCATCTCCGAGCCCACCGGCAGATAGCTGACCACCACGTCGGTCCGGGTGTCCTGCAGCAGCTTGACGATGTCTACCGTGGAGCCCGGGGCCTTCTGGATGATCTGGGAGAGATACTTGCCCAGGCCGTCGTGCAGCATGCCGCGCTGAACGGTGATCCCGCTCTTGGGCACCTGGCAGAATTTGTAGGTGTTGTTGGGCTTGGTGTAGATGGCGCTGGCCAGGTCCTTGCCCACCTTGTTCTTGTCGATGTCGATGGCGGCCGAGAACTCGATGTCCGATATATGGTATCCGCCCAGGTTGACGTGCATCAGGCCGGGGACCTTGTCTCCCGGCTTGGCATTGCGGTAATAATGGACTCCCTGGACGAATGAGGAGGCGCAGTTGCCCACCCCGATGATGGCCACCCGTACTTTGCGCCCGCCGGTATTTTTGACGGCCGGCTGGGCGGTTTTTTTGATGATCTTCTTTGCCATGTGGTCCTTTCCTGACTCTAAATTTTATTTTTTCTTATTGTGTTTTTTATCTCTTTATGATGGGACCCCCTGCCCTTTGGTCTTCTTGCGGATGTGCAGGATCCTCTGCACCGCGGTGACGTTGGTGAATACCGCCAGCACCCACAGGGCGATCTCGAATATCCAGTGCTGGTTGAAGATCCCGGTGAAGACCGAGGCGGTGATGATCACCGCTATCCGCTCCGGACGCTCCATGATGCCCACCTTGCAGTCCTCGCCCAGCCCCTCGGCCCGGGCCCGGGCGTAGCTGACCATCAGCGAGCCGGCCAGGGCCAGGTCGGTTAAAATGACTAATCGCCACATCTCGCTGCCGGCGTAGTAGTACGACAGCCCGATGAACATGGCCAGCTCCGAGTAGCGGTCCAGCACCGAATCGTAGAACATCCCGAATTTGGTGCTGTGGCCGGAGCGGCGGGCCAGCGAGCCGTCGATGGCGTCGCAGATGGCCGACAGCAGGGCCACCATCCCGCCCCAGAAGAAATGGTTGGTGGCGAACAGCAGACCGGAGCCCAGCCCGAACAGGAATCCGGCGGTGGTCAGCCAGTTGGGCTTGACCTTGGTCCAAACGAAAAAGTTTATCACCGGGTTGAACAGGTTCACAAACCCGGTCTTCAGCCAATTGGGAAACATCTATTCCTTTCCGGCAATGACGATTACAAATTCGCCCTTGGGCTTCTTGGTTTGATACTTCTGGGCCAGGTTGACGAGGGAATCCCTCTCGAACTCCTCGAACAGCTTGGTGATCTCCCGGCACAGCGCCGCCGGGCGGGATTTAAAAACATCAGCCAGTTCCTGCAAAGTGCGGCTGATGCGGTGGGGGGATTCGTAGATCACGATGGTCCGGGATTCCTGCTCCAGCTGCTCCAGGGCCTTGGCCCGGCGGCCCGGCTTGACCGGAAGAAATCCGGTGAACACGAACTGGCTGGTGTCCAGGCCGGAAGCGATCAGGGCGGAGATCAGGGCGGTCGGCCCGGGGATGGGGACCACCTTGATGCCGGCCGCCACCGCCTGGGCCACCAGGGCCACCGCCGGATCGGAGATGCCCGGCGTTCCGGCGTCTGACACCAGGGCCATATTGATCCCTTCCTGTATCCGGCGGATCAGCTCCGGGGCTTTCCCCTTCTGATTGTAAGAGTAGAAAGAACTTAACGGGGTGCTTATCCCGTAATGTTTCAGCAGCAGGCCGGTATGCCGGGTATCCTCGGCGGCGATCAGTTGAACTTCCTTGAGAACTTTCAGCGCCCTCAGGGTGATGTCCTCAAGGTTGCCGATGGGAGTGGCCACTAGATATAAAATGCCGGACATAGTGTTCCTGTCAACTGCTTCAAACGTTTGAATCGGTTTGAAACAGTTCAAACATTCGTTAGAGCAGATCTTTCAGTTTTGAGTACCGTCCGAAGCTGGACGCCTTAAGGGCGAACCGGAAATCCTTGAGGGCGGTCTGCACGATCCCGTCCAAGCGCTTGCCCAGCACGATCCGGAAGGAATCCACAAAATTATCCATCCATTCGGCAAAACCCTTGCCCAGCTCCTCGGAGGTGGTCACGATCTTGCCCTGGCCCTTGATCTCGTCGTTGAACTCGAATTCCTTGAGAAAGGGATAGTGCACCGAGGCCGCTTCCTTTGAGGAGGCGATGGTCTTGATGACCAGGGTGGGACCGGCGATATTCTTGAGCTCGGCCATCAGCTTGTTCATGGCCTTGACGAACAGCTCTATCTGGGCGGGGCTGGCGTGCTCGGCCAGCACCGGCAGTTTGTCGTAGGCGTCCACGATCACCGCCCCGGGGGCGGTGGCCGCGGTCTTGAGGGCCGCCTTCAGCAGGTCGGGCGTAATGCCCTCCACCTTCCAGGTGAAATATCCGGAGGTCGGCGCCCCCTCCTTGAAGCGGACGTAGGAGATGTCCACCCCGCGCCTGATCTCCATGAAGCCGTCGAACTTGACCGAGGTCAGCTTCTCGAACAGCTTTTCCGGTTCCACATTGGACAGATCCAGGTTCTTGAACACCGGTTTTATGCTGAAGGTGGCCAGCATCATGTCCACCAGCTCCTCCGGGGTCTCATAGATGGAGACCGTGCCGGTGGTGGATTTTTTGGCCTTATCTATCACCTCGGAGATGGAGATCTGCTTGCGCTCGGTGCGGGAAAAATGCCCGGCGTTCACCGGCTCGCCCTTTTTAAGGTACAGCAGCTGCACCATGTCGGGGTAGACGATCTCCAGGTATCCGGAGATCTTGCTGGCCCGTTCCTTTTTATTGTCGGCCAAAATGTTGTCCAGGTGGACGAATTCAAGTTTGGCGTTCTGGAGGCTCGACCTGCCCTTGGGAAATCGCATCTTCGCTCTATCTGATTATTGAAATTATAAAAATGTTTGCCACTGGATTCCCGTCTGCACGGGAATGACTTGTACTGCCGGACGGAGAGGCCTGGGCGGACCGTGATCCGCCCCTACAATATTCTTTGTGCGCTTTGCGGTCTCTGTGGTTTTATCGTCACCCATTCATCCTGCCAGACAGCAAGAAACCTCAGGGGGACAAAATATCCCCGGGTCTCTGCGGTTTTATAACCGGGGTTGTCAAAACGATCCGTGTTTTCCGTGTCCCTTTGTTCCCCTGGATTCCCGTCTGTCCGGGAATGACACCGAATAAAATTTCTCTACGCCTCTGCGGTTAAAAACCCTAAACCTCTTTGAACTTCTCCTTGAGAGTGGCGTAGCGCCAGTATTCCTCCAGATCCGGCATGGAGGGTATCTTTATCCCTTCGGCCGCGAACGCTATCAGCGAGGAGGCCTGCATCTTCTCCAGGATATCCTTGGCCTTGGGAATGCTGACCCCCACCTGCTTGGCCAGCCCCTCCGGGGTGTAATTGCCCTTGATGAAAACTCCCGATCCGTCCGGAGCGCCCTTCTCTCGGCCCATGGCCAGCAGCGAGGCCGCCACCCGACAGACGTCGTCCTTCTGCAGCAGGATCTTCACCTGCTCGTTGGTCTCCCGCAGGCGCTTGACTAAGCTGGAGATCAGGTATTCCACCATGGGGTTCTCCTGAAGCTGGGCCTTGAAGGCCGCCCGGTCCAGTATCAGCAGGGACACCTCTGTCAGGGCTATGGCCGCAGCCGAGCGCGGAGCATCGTCCACGATGGCCATCTCGCCAAGGAATGAGCCCTCCGACAGTTCGGCCAGGACCTTTTTGACCCCTCCGGCGTTGTTGGATATCTCCACCTTGCCGGATTTTATCAGGTACATCTCCTCGCCTTTGTCCCCCTCCTTGAAGAGAACCTCCCCGGCAGCCAGATTCTTTTCGAAAGCGCCTTGGGCTTCGGCCATGATCGTCTCCTTTTAAACATACTTAACAAAATATCATACCATAACTTACCAAACTATGTCAATAATAAATTCAAGGACTGTCGGGCATTTCAAACGGTCATTTTTTGGGCGATGATCCCGGCCAATTCTTCTATCTTATATCTCTCTTGCCCCATGGTATCCCTATCCCTTAAGGTCACGGTCTGGTCCTGCAGGGTCTGGAAGTCCACCGTCACGCAGAAAGGCGTGCCGATCTCGTCCTGGCGGCGGTAGAGCTTGCCGATCCCGGCAGTGTCGTCGTAGATCGCGCGCAGGGCGGGCTGAAGCATGGCTCTTATCTTCTTGGCCGTCTCCACTATGCCCGGCTCGTTCTTCTTCAATGGCAGGACCGCCACCTTGATGGGCGCCAGCTCGGGGTGCAGTTTTAGAACAGTCCTGGTATGCTCATCGCACAACTTGCCCACGACAAGGCGGATCTTTTTGAGCAGTTCGATCCGGTCGGCCCCGGGCAGGCTGCAGGCGGCATCTATCTCCAACAGCGAGCCGGGAAGTTTTTCCAGGGCGGTCTGCAGGGCTTTTTCTATGGCCTGCAGCTGCTCCAGGGTGGGGCCGTCCTGGCCCGGTTTCTTCTGGGCCTCGGCTATCTTCTTGCCGATGCTCTTCAGGGCCGCGGCCGCGGCCTCCTTCAGCGGGGCCAGCGACTCATCCGATGGCTGGCTTAGTTGTTCTTCATTGTAGGCCTCGCATAAAAAGGCCAAAGTGGCCCGGTCGGCCCCGGCCGAGGGTTCTATGACATATGGGATATACTTGGCCCCCTTCTTGCCGGTGGCGGGATCGGCATAGGCCTCGTCGAAATATTCCATTTTTTCGGTGGAGTGCTCATTCTTGTTAAGTTTGAGCCTCTGCAGGTCGGCTTCGGGAACATTGTTGCTGTGGGCCGTCAGATCGTAATCCTGGCGGTTGGCCACCCCCTCCAACTCGCTCCAGCCCAGTGAGCCGGGAAAAAGGTATTCCAGGTCCACGCAGGCCTTGGCATAATGGGCCAGCTCTTCCTTGGCCTGGGGGCGCTTCTTTAAGCGTTCGGGGCTCAGGCCCAATTTCAGATACCAGTTATAGCGGGCCTCCACCCATTCCTGGTGCAGCTGCTGGTCGTCCTTCTCGCCGGGCTGGAGGTACTGCGGGGGCTTGCAGAAATATTCGATCTCCATCTGCTCGAACTCCCGGGTGCGGAAGGTGAAATTGCCCGGGGTGATCTCGTTGCGGAAGGCTTTGCCTATCTGGGCGATGCCGAATGGCAGCTTGCGCCGCATGGACTGCAGCACGTTGAGGAAATTGGCGAAGATCCCCTGGGCGGTCTCGGGCCGGAGGTAGGCCAGGCCGGATTCGTCCTGCACCGGGCCGACGTAGGTCTTGAACATGCCGTTGAAATCACGGGGCTCGGTCAGCTCCCCGCCGCACTCCGGGCATTTGTCTCCCTTGACATGGTCGGCCCGGAATCTTTTACGGCATTCCTTGCAGTCCACCAGCGGGTCCACGAAGGTCTTCTCGTGGCCGGAGTACTGCCACACTAAGCGGTTCATGATGATGGCCGCATCCAGGCCCTCCATGTCCTCCCGGCCGTAGACCACGCTCTTCCACCAGGCCTTTTTGACGTTGTTCTTCAGCTCCACCCCCAGCGGGCCGTAATCCCAGGTGGAGCCCAGGCCGCCGTAGATCTCGGAGGATTGGAATATGAACCCCCGCCGCTTGGACAGGGAGACTATCTTTTCAAAGGCATTGTCTGGTCTGGGCACAGGCTTTCCTCGCAAATGTTTTATTAAATAAAATAGCACACGAATAACACAGATGATTTGGATTCCCACAGATTAATAACATATTACTCGGAGCATATAATAGAAGACACGATTCAACAAGACTTCAGTGTGAGCTCAGTCGAACGCTCACCACAAGGAATAGCCTTGATTACTTTCAATGGGTGTCCTTAACCCAGCCCTTACTTGTCCGCCGCAGCTTAAGCGAAGGTGGAAGGGCTGGGTTAAGAGCACGTACTGTACCAGGCTTAGGCCGTTCACGGCCTTTGCCTCGGTCTACTAATAACTGCTCCAAGCAGTACAGCCATTATCTTCGATTTCCGTGCGACCCGCGTTACAGTGACGTTTAATTATAACTCTTTACCCCCTTTAAAATCAAGGATAAATAAGAACGGGGCGATTCATGGATCGCCCCGCCATTTTATCCCTTTTCCATTCAGCGGCTCAGTCCGAAACAGCTTTCTCCTCCTTGACCTGCGACAGAATAATGCCGCCGCCGATGAAGAACAGGGCCACCGAAGCGATGCTGAGGCGGGCGGGCAGGCTTCCGGACAGGCCGGCCGAGCGCAGGGCCAGGGCCACCCCGCCCATCAGGGCCGGACCCAGCACCACCGCGAACTTGCCGATCATGTTATAGAAGCCGAAGAATTCGGCTGATCTCCCTTGGGGGATGAGTCCGGCGAAAAACGAGCGGCTGAGGGCCTGGACCCCGCCCTGGACCAGCCCCACCGCCACCGCCAGCACATAGAACTCGGAGGGACGGGTCATCAAGGCGCCCCACACCGTCACCAGCAGGTAGACGGCCAGGGCTAGGTAGATGCCCCTCTTGGCCCCGATCCTGGTGCCCAGCCGTCCGAAGACCAGGGCCGAGGGGAATCCTACGAACTGGGTTATCAAGAGGGCGATGATCAGAGAGGAGCGGGGAAACCCCAGCGACAGGCCGTAGTCTACCGCCATCCGGATGATGGTGTCCACCCCGTCGATGTAGCACCAGTAGGCCAATAGAAAAATGAAGGCCGGCTTAAGTCGGCGAAGCGAGCTTATGGTTCCGGCCAGCCGGCGGAAGCCCCCGACGATGAGGGATATACCGCCGGCTGCCGCGGCGGCCGGCTCACGGACCAACAGCAGCAGGGGAACCGAGAACACCGCCCACCACAGACCGACGGTAAGAAATGAAACCCTGACCGCCTGCGCGCCGTCGGCCAGGCCGAAGAGCGGGGGCTTGAGGAACATCAGGACATTGGCGGCGAACAGCAATCCGCCCCCCAGGTATCCCAGGGCGTAGCCCAGCGAAGAGATATAGTGCCTCCGTTTCTCTGGGGCCACGAAGGGAAGCAGGGAATCGTAAAATACGTTGGAGCCGGAGAAGCCGATCACGGCCAGGGCGAAGACCGCGCCGGCCAGCGCCCAGGAACCCTGGGGTATGAGATACAGCGAAAAGGTCATGGCCACACCCAACCCGGCGAACAGAAACAGGAAGCGTTTGCGGAACGAGCCCTGGTCGGCCACGGCCCCCAGCAGAGGGGCTAGCAGGGCCACCGCCAGCCCGGCCAGGGAGTTGGCCAGGCCCAGCCGGGCGGTGCTGGTCGCGGAATCAACCCCGATGCTGTAATATTCCTTGAAAAACAACGGGAAGAACCCGGCCACCACCGTGGTGACAAAGGCCGAATTGGCCCAGTCGTACAGGGCCCAGCCCAGTACGGCCCCTTTGCCGCCTTTGTTTTCGGTGATTCTATCGGATCTCATAATTTTTTCAGGTGGCAGGGGTCTCAACAAAAAACGGAGGCCGGGTGTTTGACAACAACCGCTTCCGCCCCATCCATGGTAAAGGAGAGTCCGCACTGTGCCGGGCGGATTATTTTAAGTCACCGAAATGGAATTACGGGCAGGCAGTGAGACTCCCTGCCTCGAGCGGCGTGGTTTAAATCAAAATTACCGGCCGTCAACTTAACGGCTCTGATAACCCCGCATTCGGCACCTTTTTAGGAAATAGCAGAGGCAAATATTTCAAAACCCCACCATCACCCCAGCCAGAAAACGGGTCACCGACGAGGGCCGGGTAGCAACCAGATACGGAGGTTCATCGCCCCTATCCACCCGCACCCCGCTCTCCCGCATCCCGAAGGCGTGGGAAAGGCCCAGCTGGGCCTTGATCCATCCCAAATCGATGCCCAGGCCGGCCCCGGCAATTATGGCGGACCCTTTCTCCTCGCCGGCCAGCCGCCAGGAATATTCTGTTCCCAAAGTATCGTAATATGTCTGATCGAATTCGATGCTTACCGGATACTGGGCCCAACCCAGGTTTCCGAAGAATCCGAGGCCTCTCAATCCGCCATCGGGATCAGCCGAATCATTCTCGAACGGACGATAGGAACCGGAGGCTGTCCCCCGGAAATAGATAGCCTGGTCGCTCTTCCATCCGGCGGCCGACAGGGCCAGGCAGGGATCGCCGATCCTGGGACGAAAGATCAGTTCGGCGGCAGGCCCTACATCGTCCAACATGCCAACGACCGAAAAGGACCCGACGGGCGAATAGGACAGATACAGCAGGCTGTTGGACTGGTTCCAGGCTGAAAAGGTCTGGTTGACCTGGCTGGTGTAGAAATAGTCGCTCTCGACCGTGTCCCGGCTGCTGAAATCGTGGAACATCCCGGCCTGAAAGGTCTTTCCCGGCCGGCTGTTGTCCACGATCACCGGCAGATTGCGGTGGATGTCGTATTTGATGGTTGTCCGGGGCGAACAACCGGCCAAGGCCAAGGCCAGCAGGAAAATCAGAAAAATAATATTAAAACTTCTTTTATCGGGCAACATTTTCATAATGGTGACACCTTTTATTCGCGATACCGTAAACGGTATCGCTACCAGCCATCAAGGCTCCAATGAGCCTCCCTCTATTTCGAATTCTTTGTTCGCCCTACCCTTGTGATGATGGCATTTTTGTTCATTGACATATTTTGTCATCGCCGGTAAATCTTGTTTGCTGAATGTAAAAATACCATAGCCGTTTTGCCAATACAGCGTTTTCTTCCCTTCGAAGTGCTTGTTGACGTCATGTGAAGAACTGCCTTTAAGAGAGTTCACCGCTTCCCAAACGGCCTGTGCCGGTTGCAACAATAGCAAAACATGAATATGGTTTGCAATTCCATTGATCGATAGCAAGCGATACCCCTGTTGTTTACATTTCTGCCCGATGCAAGAGAAAAGAAAACGCTCAACCTCGGCATCAATGTATGGCTTGTCATCCTTCGTATGCCAGGTTAGGTGGTAATACAACTCGGAATATACTTTGGACATTTCTTTCACTTAAACAACGATGTTGTGAACCCCAGGCCGCACCAGCGGCCTTGATGAATCGTAGCGATAGGCTTCAGGCTATCGCTAGGGAATATTCTTCACTGTCCGGGCCAGCCCGGGGGATTGGGGATGCTCGGGCCGGGCGTCGGCTCCGGGGCCGGCTCGTCGTCCCCGCCTCCGGCGATGATTATGATCGCGGAGGTGACCACCACCGCCGCCGCCCCTCCGATGATGGCCGGGGTGGAAACATACCAGGCCGTGGCCGCCGCGCTACCCATCGACCCTATCTTCATCGCCGCACCGGCCCACATGGTGAGGAAGGCTATCTTGGCCGCCGTCATCACCACCGGGTTATGGGCCGAATCCCCCTTGGCCACTGTGATCATCATTTTGTCCTTCACCAGCACCTCGCCCCCGGCG
>JAGVNJ010000022.1 GCA_020053305.1 Candidatus Edwardsiibacteriota bacterium
TCTATCTCGCCCGGGTTTACCACGAGGCCCGCGACCGTCCCCGCTACATCGTCGCCGACGCGGTCGGTTTCGGGCCGGCGGCGGGCGACCGGGAGCCGGAGCGGCCGGCCTGGATACCGGCTGGGAAACCGGAGCAGCGGGCGGAGCTTGTTGGGGCGCCTGAGGCGTCGGCCGGGGCGTGGCGGCTGGAGGAGCGGCGGGCGCCAGGGAAGCCCTCAGGGTTTGCAGCCTTTGTCCCACATCCCTGAAGTTGACATCGGTGGCGTAGATATCCTCCAGGGTCTTGATGGCGCTGGGAATCTCCCCGGTCAGCTCATAGGCCTGGGCCAGGTTATATCGCAGGCCGATGTAGTCCTCGTCGCTGTAGCCCGGGGTGGAGAGCCCCCGCTCCAGTTGTTTGGCGGCGAACTTGGGCTCCCCCCGATCCAGGAAGCAGATACCCAGCATCTCGAAGGACTTCAGGCGCTCCTTCTCGCCCTTGGAGGCAATCTGGAATTCGGCGATGGCCTCCTCCACCAGGCCCATCTCCTTATAGGCTATGCCCAGGTCGTAATGGCCCTGAAAATCCTCCTGGTTTATGCTTTGATAGACCCCTTCCTTGAACTCGGCCAAAATATCCTGCAATGAAAGAAATTCTTCCTGGGCGCCCGGGGCTGCGGCCGGCTCCTCGTCGGCCACGCTGAACTTGACCCGGGACTGGCGGCCCCCCTCCACGATCTCCCGCCCCCAATGGACGTCATCGCTGGCCGGCGGCTGGGCCGGCTGGCCGTGAAACTGGGGTTCCCGGGGCTGGGGCTCGGCGTGATGGCTATAGCTCTCCGATTGGGCATCTTCCGGCGCGGGTTGCGGTACCTCCCAGGCCGGCGGGGCCTCGGCCGTTTCCGGCTGCCAGGCAGCAGGCTCCGGAGCTTGGGGTTGCTCCTCGAACTGGGGGGCTGCCGGCTGGCTGAATGATATATCGGAAACCTCGGCCTGAGGAGGCGCTGACTCCTGATGGATCTCCATGCCCGGCATTTCGAAAGCCCCCTCGGGCATCTCAGGAAGCAATAGGGACAGGCTCTCCAAGGCATTCTCGTTGACCGGGTCCATCTCCAGAACTTTCTGGTAAACCGCCGCCGCCTGTTCCCTCAGTTCCCGGCGGTGCAGGCACTCGGCCAGGCCAAGATAGGCTTCTATCAGGGCTTCCGACTGGTTGTTCTGCAGGGCGATCTCCACCAGCTTCTGGCGGCTGCGCAGCTCCAGGGGCTGCAGGTTGGCTATCTTCTTGTATACCTCCACCGATTTTTCCACGCTACCGTCGTTCATGTAGCCGTTGGCCGCGGTGTGGTACTGGTCCAGGGCCTCCTGGGTGGAGCCGATCTCGACCAGCAGGTCGCCCAGCTCGATGTTGGTGGCCCAGTCCTGTTTGGCCGCAGCCTCCTCCTGGGGCGGCTCCGGTTCTTTATCGATCACCAGTTCCGGGGCGGCCGGTTTTTCGGCCGGGGCTTCGGGCCGCTGCTGCGACAGCTCCTCGATGAGGGCATCGGTCCTGACCTCCGGCGCTGCCTGAGCCGGGGCGGTCTCCCCTTTCATCCCCCGGACCTTGGCCTCCAGGGATTCGGCCTCGATCATCCGGCCCTGGTCCCGGTAGGTCTTGGCCAGTTGGGAGAATTCCTCTATGGCTTCGGGGATCTTCTTCTGAGTCAGGTACATCTCGGCCAGTTTGGAGCGTACCGCCAGGTTCTGGGGATTGATCTCCACGATCTGGTGATAGATCGGGAAAGCTTCGTCTGATTTGCCCTGCTTGATCTTCCGCTCGGCGTACTCCAGCAGGTTGGTGATGGCCTCGTTGACCAGACCCTGCTGGATATACAGCTCTCCCAGGGTCTTGTAAACCTCGGGATCCTCCTTGTTGACCCTCAGTATCTTCTTGCAGACCGCGATGGCATTATTATAAAGGGCGTCGTTGCTGTAGCCCCTGACCGCCTCCAGATAACTGGAGACCGCCTCGCCGACATTGGACAGCTTCACATAGGCGTCGCCGATGAAATTGTAGGTGCTGGCATTGCCGGGCTCCAGATCCAGCACTTTCTTGTACTCGCTCACCGCCTTGGCGAAATCGCCCTTTTGAAAATATTCGGCCGCCTTGGCCCTTATTTGATCAACTTTTGCCATCGCACCATTTAGTGTTTTATGAATTGAATCCGCTGCTGGATCAGAAACCGTAATCGTTGGCCTCGGCCCCGGCCGCTACTCCGGCCGGCTGCTCCGCCCCGTCGTCCAGCCCCAGATTGTTGGCCACAATCTGGATGACCGAGGCGTCCAGCAGGTCCTTCTCCTGGAGGCAGCCCTCCATCAGGGCGTTGTCGCAGATGGCGTTTATCAGCCGGGGACGGCCCTGGGCATAGCGGGCGATCAGCTGGTAGGCGGTGTCGGTAAAAAGCTCCTCCTCCCGGCCGGCCACCACCAGCCGGTGCTGGACGTATTCTTTGGCCGCAGCCTCGTCCAGCGGGCCCAGGTGATATTTCACCGACACCCTCTGGTTAAGCGAAATGTCCACCAGCAGATTCTGGTTTACTTCGGTCATGCCGAACAAAATGAAGGTTATCAGCCGGGCGTCGGACAGCTCCAGGTTCAAAAGGCCGCGGATCTCCTCCAGCATGGCCTGGCCCCGCAGGAGATTGGCCTCGTCGATCAGGATCACCGCCTTGCGGCCCTCGGCATGGATCTCCATCAAACGCCGGGCCAGGGCCGATGACACCTGGGTCTTGTCGTCGGAGGTCTCCTTGACGTCCAACAGCGCGCTTACCCTCCGGAGAAACCACAAGGGGCTGAAATCGCCGTGGGTCAGCACCAGCAGCGCCGTCTCGAACCGCCCGTCCTCCCGGAGTATCTCCAGCAGGCGCCGGGCCAGCATGGTCTTTCCAGTGCCCACCTCTCCGGTCAGCACCCCCAGGCCCCTCATCCTCTCGGCCACATGGGCCAGATGCATGATGGCCCGGCTGTGCTGGGGGCTGTCGTAGTAGAACCGGCTGTCGGGAATATTGGAGAAAGGATCGTCATTAAGCTTGAAAAATCTTTCGTAGTCCATTGATTCTCCTAAAAAATATTACAGGAAGGAAAGCCCTTTGTCTTTCCGGCTGAGGACTATCGGCGCTGTCTCCGGGGACGGTTCGGTCTCTGTTTCGGAATCCGTCTCCCCCATCGGTAAACTTTCCGGCTGCCAAGAAACATCACCATCCTCGTCCGGCGGGGCATAGCGATCATCGCCGGTATTCTCATTGAGATTGGCCGCCGCCTGATCCGGATAAAATTCCTCATCGCCGGCGGAAAGATCCTCCGCAGGGACCGTTTCGGCCAGCTCCTCAACGGCAGTTGCCGGCCCCGGCGCTTCCTCAGCCGCAGGTTCAACTGGCTGCCGCCCGGCAGCCGCCCCCTGCTCCGGCAGGATGATCCCGCCCGGCCGGGGGGCCTTGAATCTGCCCTCCAAGTCCCTCAGGCGCCGGGCGACATCCTTATAGGTGATGTCTATGACATAAACCTGCTCGTATTCGTATAAAGCCTTCTGGAAATCCCCCAGCTGTTCATGGGCCACCCCCAGGTTGTAGTGCAGGCCCACATATTCATTGTCCAGGAACTTCCTTATGGACAGGCCCTGACTGAGCACCTCCTTGGCCAGGCCGTAATCGCCCTGCTCCAGAAAGGACACCGCCAGCATCTCGAAGCCCTTCAGCTGCCGGTTCCCGCCCTTGATGGAATTCTGAAACTCAACTATGGCCTCGTCCTTTAAGCCCTCCTGCCGGAAAAGAATGCCCAGGTCGTAATAAGGCTCGTAGGCTTCGTCTATCTTGCCCCAGCTATTTTCTTGGTAGTTTTTGCAGGCCTCCAGCAACTCGGATCGAAGCTTTTTATCGTCCAGGGCGCTGTCCTCGGACGACGACAGCACCTTGGCCAGGGCCTCTTCGTTGCCGGGGTCGCGTTCCAGTATCTTCTGGTAGACCGCTCTGGCCTTCCGGACAAAGCCCCGTCTTTGCAGCACCCGGGCATAACTCTGCTGAGTCTCGATGATCTTCCTGGCCTGGCCCATCTTCAGGGCCACGTCCACCAGACGGCGATAGGGGACAATATCCGCCGGCTCCGGAGCATTTTCCGAATTGTCGGAAACGGCCAGGTCCGCCAGCTGCCTGATCTTCTGGCAACCGTCTTTTAGGGGGGGGTTCTCCGGGAGGATATCTGTTATCCGCTGGTATACCGCCGTCATAGCGGTATAATCCGAACGGATCTTCATCTGGTCGGCATAACGGATCCACTCCCGGACGGCCCCGCTCTTCAGCCCCAGATTAAGATATCCCTCAGCTATCTTATTATATAACTCTATCCTATCCTTGTCAATAGACAAAATCTTCTTGGAGGCGGCGATCACCCGGCTGAAGTCTTTGACCTTCTCCGAAAGCCTCAAAGCTTTCTCGTACATGTCCAGGCCCTTGCGATCCTCCCCCAATTCCAGATAGATGTTGGCCAGGGACAGATTGAATTCGGGATCCTCCGGCTCGATGGAGACGATCTGCTCTGCCGCCCTCTTGGCCTTCTCCCATTCGGCCTTCTGGTAAAAGCTGCGGGCCTGCTCTTTCAATCGGTTTATTTCAGCCATAATTAATATTTTCCAAAGTCGTTGTCCATAATACAGGATTATAAAGGACTGGAGCTAAAATTACAATTACATTTTTATGTTTTTCATAACCGCCTGCTGGACGGCATCGCACAGCTCGGCCGATTCCTGCTTCAGGCCCCGGCACTCCTTGACATGGCTGTCTTTGAAAGCCTGGTCTTTGATCGACCCCAGGTTTATCAGCACATTCAGAATGGCCCCCTCCACCCCGGCCCGGGCCATCAGGGCCGCCACCCCGGCGTCGGAGGCCGAGTTGGCATTGCCCTTCTGGGCGGCGGCCAGTGAGACTTTCATGGTCTCCAGGCAGGCCTGGGCGGTCTGCAGGGGCACCGCCGCCGCCTTTTTGTAGCCCTCCTCCATGGCATTTTCCCGGGCCGCCTTCTGTTCCGGGGTGGTTTTTGGCAGGCGCATGGCCTCCATCAGGTGGTTGAAGGCGTTGGTATCCTCATCCACCGCCTTGATAAGCCTGTCTTTGATCTCCTGTCCCTTCTCAGCCAGCTGGGACATCTCATCCCAGACTTTCTCGTAGCCCTGCTTGCCAACGGTAAGGTTGGCCACCATGGCCGAGAGCGCCGCGCAAAGGCTGCCGGCCAGGGCCGCCACCGACCCGCCGCCCGGGGCCGGCGATTCCGACGACACCTCGTCCACGAAATCCCTGGCGGTCATGGACATCAGCGGGGCCGGTTTGAGGAAATTGTATTCCACTATTTTCTTGGCCGGGTCGAACTCGGACAGCTGGTCCAAACCCAGCGAGCGGATGGCGATCTCCACCAACTCCCTCTCCGGCACCCCGGCCGACTTGCCCTGTTTTTTAAGATAGAATCTTCCGGCATCCAGCATGGGTTTTAAGGGAACCAGCCCCACCAGTTCCGAGCCGGTGACTATCAGGCCCAGCTTTTCAGCCTCCTCCCGGGCGGTCTCGAACACCACGTGCAGCGGGGTGGTGTTGTAGTTGATAAGATTGATGGACACCTGGGCCTGCCGGTATTGCTCGATGTACCAGCCGATGGCCCGCACCGCCTTCAAACGGCCGGGCGCCTTGACGGTGTTGCCTTTTTCGTCCTTGACCAGCTTGCCTGAGGCATCCTTCTTGGCCCGGCCGCCCTCCCGGATGTTCAGGGCGATCTCGTTGGCCAGTTTCTTGTCCCGGGTGTTGACGTTGACGTTATAGGCTATCAGGAATTCCCGGGCCCCCACCACGCTGGCCCCCCATTTATGCTTGAATTTGGCCGGCCCGAAATCAGGCTTCCATTTGGGGTCCTTCAATTTTTCCTCCAGGGCCTCGTATTCCCCGGTGCGGATATCGGCCAGGCTCTGGCGTTCCGGAGAGGCGGCGGCGAATTCGTACAAATAGACCGGGATCTCCAGTTCCTCGCCCAACCGTTTGCCCAAATCTTTGGCTATCTGCGCACACTCCTCCATGCTTACGCCGGACACCGGCACGAACGGACAGACGTCCATGGCCCCCATCCGGGGATGGGCTCCGCTGTGGGTGGACATGTCTATCAGCTCGTGGGCCTTTTTGGCGGCCTGGAAAGCGGCCTCCTTGACCCCTTCCGGGGTGCCCACCAACGTATAGACGGTACGGTTGGTGTCGGCTCCGGGATCGACGTCCAAAAGTTTGACATCAGCCACGCCGCGGACGGCATCGGAGATGGCATCGATTATCTTACGGTCGCGGCCCTCGGAAAAATTAGGGACGCATTCTACCAGCTTGGTCATGTAGCCTCCTGCTCTTTTATATTGACATTATTTGACATTTTACTGACATTAATGCCGGTGGCATTGATGTAATTATTCAGTTTTATGGCCAGCGTTGTATGTTTTTTCAGGTATTCATCAAGTATTTGCTGGGATATATATCCGCGTTTATGACTGAACAACATATGGGCTTTTGTCTCGTATAAAGAACCTCTGGCTATCCGGCAAAACTGCTTGTTCTCTTTGTAATGGTATCTTCCAAAACCCTCGGCTATATTGCTGTAGACGGAAGTTGATGATCTTTTTAACTGAGACGTGAGATTATACTTTTCATCTTCCGGAAATTTGGCAGTAAGCTCATATATCCAGTCAGCCAGATCAACGGCCAATTGGTAAATTATCAAATCAGTGAAATCCTGTATCTTGCTCATTATAATAACCCAATGTCACCCAATGTCAATAAATGTCCCTTTATTGCCCCACAACGATCCGCCCCTTCTTTACCACCGTCTTTACGTAATTCACCGCGTAGTGATACGGAATATACCGGTAATTGGGAATATCCATGATCAGCAGATCGGCCTGCTTGCCTTCCTCGATGGAGCCGATTCTGTCCCCTCGCTTGATGGCGCAGGCCGCATTGTAGGTGGCGGCGCAGATGGCCTCGGCCGGGGTCAGCCCCAGGTACAGGCAGGCCAGCCCGATGATGAACGGCATATTCTCTATGGTACAGGAGCCGGGATTGAGGTCCGTGGCCAAAGCCACCGGGATGCCCATCTCTATCATCTTGCGGGCCGGGGCATAATTTTTCTTGATGGTCAAACTGGTGCCGGGCAGCAGCACGGCGATGGTCCCGGCAGCTTTCATTAATTCCAGCCCGGCCTGCGAGGGGTAAAGCAGGTGCTCGGCGCTGATGGCCTTTACTTTTCCCGCCACTTCGGCCGCACCCACCGAGGCCAGTTCATCGGCGTGGATCTTGGGGATCATCCCGAAATTGCTGGCGGTCTCCAGGATCTTTATCGCTTCTTCCGGGGTGAACACCCCCTGGTCGCAGAACACGTCGCAGAACTCGGCCAGCGCGGCCTCCGCCACTTTGGGAATCATCTCCTCGCAGATCAGCTTGACATACCCATCCCTGTCCACTGTCCCCTGTCCGCTGTCCCCTGTTCCTCTGAATTCCTCGGGAAACTCATGCGCCCCCATAAAGGTCGGCACAACCTCTATAGCCTGCAGGTCGTTTAGATCCTTTATAACCTCCAATTGTTTTATCTCACTCTTCGTCTCCAGCCCGTAGCCGCTCTTGGATTCCACCGTGGTGGTTCCCCACATCAGCATCCGGTCCAGACGTTTTAGGGCATCGCGCTTTAGCACTTCGCGGGAAGCCAGCCTGGTGGCCTTGACGGTGGAACGGATGCCGCCGCCCTTGGCCGCGATCTCCTGGTAGGTGATCCCTGAGACCCGCATCTCGAATTCATTCTCGCGGGAGCCGCCATAGACCAGGTGGGTGTGGCAGTCCACGAAACCGGGCATGACCACTTGATTCCCGGCGTCGATGACCTTGGTGTGGGGCAGGAGTTTTAGCTTGGGCTTGAGCTCCGAGGTCTTGCCCACCGCCACGATATTGCCGTTCTCTATGGCCACCAGCCCGTCCTCGATGATGCCGAGCTCGGACATGGCTAACCCCACCCTTGCCTTTCCCAGGGGTTTAACCTCACCCCGACCCTCTCCTAAGGCATTAGGAGAGGGAGAAAGAGTCACTAGTTGGCCGATATGTTGGATGATGAGGTGCATGATATCAGTCCGCCTGTGATTCCAAGTTTGTCAATAGGTCAGTTAAACCGGCAGACTGAGCCATTGATTTTAGATAATCCATGTCCAGATCGTTCCGTTGCAACTCAAAAACCGATAAGGCATCCTTAAATTGAACCGTGGTTTCTCCCCCTTGTCTGTGCCAATCAAGTTTCAGCAGTATGATATCCTCGGGCGTAATAATGAACGTTTTCTGACCAAGCACCACGGCCGCCCTGCGGCGGCGGAAGGCCGAGCTTTTCAGAACATCCTCCTCATCCAAAATCCAGAAATCGGCCTTAAGTCCGGTCTCCGAATCTATCAGATTGAACATGGTCCGGGTTTTAACAGCATCAGCCGCCGCCTCTTCACTAAGATAAAACCGGGGGCCGGAATACTTTGAAGACAAAATCTTTATCTGCCCGGGTGTTATCGCCACAGCCAGGTCCACGTCGTGGGTCAGCCGCGGCTGGCCGTAGAAGTTCGATGCCACCGAGCCGGTCAGCATGTACTGAACGCCGATCTCGTTAAGGGCCTTGATCACGGAAGTGAAAAACTCTACCTGTTGCATCGTAACAAACGCCTTTTTGTTTCCTGTTGCACTTGCCTGTCATCATACTCGGGATGCCGGTGGCGGATGCCGTCCTGCATCAGTCGAAGGGCCAGGTCGTGAAGTTCGAAGCCCAGCAACAATCTCTGCTCGCCGGTCATTTTCCGCAGTGCTTCCAAATATTCCCGGCGCTGCAGTTTGTCCTTAAGATGGGGCAAAGATGATTTATTGGTCATTGGATATATCTCTTACTGACTTTGTGATCAGCCACCAGGCCGTCCTCGATGATGCCGAGGTCGGACATGGCCGGGACCACCCGACCCCTCCCTTTCTCCCTCCCCGCAACGGGGAGGGACGGGGAGAGGTCAGCCAGGGTTAGCAGTTGGCCGATATGTTGGATGATGAGATGCATTTATGGTATATTAGCCTTATCTTTTAGATCATGATACAATCGGCTTTCACCACTTGTGCCTGGCCTATATTCATCTATAGTAAAATGTTCATCATTAAAATCAATTTTCTCGAATACTTTATAATATTCTTCTTTTGTTGGGACATTGCCAGGTAAAGTTATGTGCAAATAACATGGCCTTAAAAAACGCATTAACGCTCTAAATCCATTTGTTTTATTCAACATCTCACCTCTACCAGGATTCAACCAAGCTTTTGGCCATCGCATTTTCACGGCATCAAAATAATTCCATACTATATCCGTTATTTCTAAATCTTTTTCTTCAATAAACATATTCCTTAAGAACAGTGTTTTTAATTCATCTGCATCTATTAAATTTGGCTTAGATTTTTTCCTATATATTTCACGGTCCTGCAATCTGTCATTTGTTATATAAACAATTAAAGAATCAATGAATGTTGCTTGTGTAATTGTTTCATTAAATCTACCTTCCGTGGAGGTACCCAATCTTTTAATCTTCTTATGAAAGGGACTATCTTCCTCTTTATCTAATGCCACTGCAATATTATGACATATTTTTTGCGGGCTTCTTGCTTTTGCAAAATCAAATAAATCGTAAACCAAACTTTTATTGACTTTAGTTTGTGCTAGATTTATAGTAGAAAATACGTACGCTTGATCAGCAATATCCAAATCGATAAATATACTAATATTAATTTCAAAATCGCCTGGATAAGTCCCCTTTTTCAAACCTGCAATCCTATGTTGTCCATCTAGTACTGTAGCTATTTTGTCAAATGATATCTCCTCAACACCTTCATCATTAACATAGGGTTGGATTTTCAAATGCTTATCTTGTTCATCATACTCGACGCACACAGCAGGCATAGCCAATATTATTGATGTTGGGAAACAAGCATCTGAAGTACCAACATATTTAGCAATATCAGCCTCTCTTGTTGGGTCTACTTTTCTATTTATGCCGATATAGCTTTCGAATCCTTCATCGTTTGAAAGATGTCTAAAATCATATTTTGTTATTTCGCATAAATCTTTAGCCTTTATAGAGCCAATAAAAAAAGACCCTATTGGCTGTGTTATTTTTATACAGGGCACATTAACAAAAGCGCTCATTTTATTTTCCTCCTGTGTTCTTTCAAGCTGTCCGTAAATTGTTCCTCATCCTTTTGCATTTGATTGGCGGGACTTAATGTCCTTATATAATTGTTATATGCAATTACCGAATACATCAATAATAACGACAAGGGGAAAAGACTATATTGAATTATATTTAATGAAATATTGTCAAACATAAAGTTGATTCTTTTCATTGCAAAGACAATTGCGGATGTCCCAATAATCAAGGCATATATTCCGACATGTATTAAAAGATCTGGGAATTTTTTATCCTTACTTTCTTTTAACAAAATATAAATAATAGGTGCGAGTAAGGAAGTAATATATAAAAACAATTCACCGTTAGACAAATTATTGTAAATATTATATATAATATTTATTTTATGATTTGCTAAAAATGCGACAAGGCAGCCAATTATTATGGGCAAAAACGAAATGATCAAGGTGGTTAATAATTCCTTTAATGCTTCGCTTTTAACTTCTCCACTACAATCCTTTAAATACCTTAAAAATGGTATTTTGACTTTTATCCAAGTTTTAATTTGCAGATAGTATTTTGTGAAATAATTATCTTTAATTGGGTCTCTATGATCTTTGATAGCCATCATTATAGCTCCTTATAATAAGTTCCTTTATTTCTTTCCGGTTTTCACTTTTGCTTGCAAGGATCCCTTGCCTTTTAACTGGAACAATATAGAACTCATTCTCATATAATTTACGTATGCTTTTATGAAAAGTGTTGGTAAATAAAATATGTACACCCCTTTTCTTAGCGTTAACCAAACAATTATATAATCTCAACTGATCATCCCAATTAAACAATAAATCATTGTATTTTATAAAGCCGTTTTTGTTCGTATCAGTTATATAAGGTGGATCTACAAAAATAAAATCTGAAGATACTGATTTATTTATTATTGTTTCGAAATCTTTACAATAGATTGTTGCCTTTTTAAGCTGTTTAGATATTTCAAGGAAATTGTCGTGGTCAAATATCACATTATCTTTGCTCCCAATAGGCACATTAAATAGCCCGTCTTTGTTAACACGGTATAATGCATTCCAACATGTTCTATTTAAATAAATAAATCTTGCAGCACTATCAAATTTATTTTTACATTTTGCTGATCTTAATAAATAATAATATTTTTCATCATGTTTTATATGATGTTTACATAAGATAGAATAAACTTTCCCCCAATCGCTTTTTATTGATTTATAAGTATTTATTAAATCCTCGTTAATGTCAGACAATACTGCTTTTGTTGGATTTAAATAAAAATAAATTGCACCACTACCTAAAAATGGTTCATAATAAGTATTAAAAATCTTTGGGAACAAGTGGTTATATCTTTTTATCAACCATCTTTTACCACCCGCCCATTTTAAAAACGGTATAATTTCAGAAGGCATATCATTTCATCATCGGTATCTTAACTTTCTTCTTCCTGGCCACCTGCCTGGCAATGTCATACCCCGCGTCCACATGCCGCAAAATGCCCATCCCCGGGTCGTTGGTCAGCACCCGCTCGATCCTCTTGGCCATCTCCTTGGTTCCGTCGGCCACCGTCACCTGCCCGGCGTGGATGGAATACCCGATCCCCACCCCGCCCCCGTGGTGGATGGAGACCCAGGAAGCCCCGGAGGCCACGTTTACCATGGCGTTCAGCAGCGGCCAGTCGGCGATGGCGTCAGAGCCGTCCTTCATGGCCTCGGTCTCGCGGTTGGGCGAGGCCACCGAGCCGCAGTCCAAATGGTCCCGGCCGATAACGATGGGAGCCTTGATCTTTCCCTTCTTCACCAGGTCGTTGAACAGCAGGCCGGCCTTGTCCCTCTCGCCATATCCCAGCCAGCAGATGCGTGCCGGCAGGCCCTGGAAATGGACCTTCTTCTGGGCCATCTTTATCCAACGGGCCAGGTGGGCATTCTTGGGGAACAGCTTCAACACCGCTTCATCTGTCACCGCAATGTCTTTTGGATCGCCGGACAGCGCCGCCCAGCGGAACGGGCCCTTGCCTTCGCAGAACAGGTCGCGGATGTATTCCGGGACGAAGCCCGGCACGTCAAAGGCGTTTTTGATGCCGTGCTTCACCGCCTGGCCCCGGATGTTGTTGCCGTAGTCAAAGGCGATGGCCCCCTGCTTCTGCATGTCCAGCATGGCCTGCATGTGAATGGCCATGGCTTCGTAGGATTTCTGCTTGTAGGCTTCGGGATCGTTCTTGCGCAGTTCGTTGGCTTGGGCCAGGGTCATTCTATGCGGCACGTAGCCGTTCAGCTCGTCGTGGGCCGAGGTCTGATCGGTAACCACATCGGGGATGACGCCCCGCAGCACCAACTCGGGATGCACCTCGGCGCAGTTGCCCACCAGCCCGACGGATAGCGGCTGGCCCTTTTTGACGTATTCAAAGACCAGCTTTAAGGCCTTGTCCAGATCGTCCACCATCACGTCGCAGTAGCCGGTATCCAGCCGCTTCTGGATGCGGGAAGGGTCTACCTCCACGTCCAATATGACGCCCTCGTTCATGGTGACCGACAAGGGCTGGGCCCCGGACATCCCGCCCATGCCGCCGGTCAGCACCCATTTGCCCTTCAATGTTCCACCGAAATGTTTTTGGGCCAGGGCGCCGAAGGTCTCGTATGTGCCCTGCAATATCCCCTGGGTTCCGATGTATATCCAGCTGCCGGCGGTCATCTGGCCGTACATGATCAGGCCCAAAGCCTCCAGCTTGCGAAAATAATCCCAGTTGGCCCAATGGGGCACCAGGTTGGAGTTGGCGATCAGCACCCGCGGGCAATGGGGATGGGTCTGCAGAATGCCCACCGGCTTGCCGGACTGGACCAGCAGGGTCTCGTCCTCCTTAAGTTTCTTGAGCGACTTGATGATGGCCTGGTAGCAGTCCCAGTTGCGGGCCGCCTTCCCGCTGCCGCCGTAGACTATCAGTTCCTCCGGTCTTTCGGCCACCGCCGGGTCCAAATTGTTCATCAGCATCCGCATGGCGGCTTCCTGCTGCCAGCCCTGGCAGGAGATCTTGGTGCCGTGGGGGGAATGGATATTCTTAGGCATGATAATATACTCCGTTATTTATCTACAATTTTAACAATTTCCTCAGAAATGCCTCTCAGGTATCCACCTTTTTTATAATATACATAATTCAAAGACAAACTTATTTGATATTTGCCTGGCATAAGGTACTTAAAGGACTTCAATAATAATGTGTCACAGATTTCAGCTTGGGGGCACAAGCTAACTCTTTCTAATTTAGCATTCCACGTCCCGCTGGGCATTTTACCACAGAAAGAAATACACATAAGTGAATATCTAACATCGTAATAAAATAATTCAACCTCATCTTTTTCATTAAGGACTTTGAAATTCGCCTCTAATCTATTAGGCAGGTATATTGTATATGTTGATATGTTTTTGATTTTAACCGCCACCGGAATATCCTCGTCAACCGTCAGGGTTGTTTTTAGCGGCTTTATTGTGATATCAAAATATTTCTGTTTTGGGCTTTTTGTTTTATAAGCAGTAGTGGCACAACCCAGAGATATCAAAAGAAATGCGAAAATGATTTTTTTCATTTTTATTGCTCCACATTGTTTTATAGGGCCAGGGGTAAAACCTCTCCCCTACCCCTCTCCTAAGGCATTAGGAGAGGGAAGGGTGAGGTCATCTATCGCCTTCAGCCGGGCCAGCAGCGGCGGATGGGAATAATGAAAGATCACATACAGCGGATGCGGGAACAGATTGCTAAGGTTCTTCCGGCTGAGTTTTATCAACGCCCCCTTCATATCAGCGGCCGAAGGATTGAGCGATAGAGAATAGGCATCGGACTGGTATTCGTATCTGCGGGACAGCCAGTTCATGAACGGCGATAGCATCAGATTCAGCGGTTCGAACAATATGGCAGCCACATACAATGCCACGCCGACCATGGCACCGCTGAAGCCGATCCGTCCGAAAAGATCGCCCAGGCCGATGGCATTGTATATCCAGGGGTGGGCCAGTATCCTGGATGCCAGGAACAGCAATATTCCGGAGAAAACAGACACCGTGAAGATCAGCTTAAAGGCGTGCTTCTCTTTCCAGTGCCCGATCTCGTGGCCCATCACTGACAGCAGCTCCTGATGGCTGTAATTCTTGACCATGGTGTCATAAAAAACGATCCGCCGGGTCTTCCCCAACCCGGTGAAATAAGCATTATCGTGGGTACTGCGCTTGGAGGCGTCCATCTGGAGGACCCCGGCCAGGGGGAAATCGGCCTTCCGGGCCATATCCAGGATCTTGTCCTTCAGCTCCTCATCCTGCAGGGGAATGAATTTATTGAACAACGGCGTCAGCACCACCGGAGCGATGAATAACATCAGCAGGGAAAAGACCACCACCAGAGCCCAGGCCGCCAACCACCACCACAGGCCCAGCCAGCGGATGAAAAGGTAGAACCCCGCGAAAAGCAGGCCCATCAGGATGCCGGAGACCAGCAGGCTCTTTATCTGGTCGCCCAACCAGGTCTTGGCAGTGATGGTGGAAAACCCGTATTTCTTCTCCAGCTTGAAGTCTGCATACAGCGAGGCCGGGATGCCGGACAGGTAGCCGATAAGCAGCAGGACAAACATCACCGCCAGCCCCTGCAGCAGGGGAGCAATATTCAGGCCATCGGCCCACAGTGTGATCCGGGGCACGATACCGGCCGTAAAAAGGAATACCACCACTGCCGTTGACAGGGCTTCGCTCCAATATCCCAATCTGGTCTTGGCGGCTGTGTAATCGACTATCTGCCTTTTCTTCTGCTGGTCGAACTGGGAGGCGATCGATACCGGAAGAGTATTGTTGATATTGGCCCTAAGATGTCCGACATTGAGCCACGACAGAAAGCTGGAAGCCAGATAGCCGAAGGCCAATATCCCAATGATCAGACTCATTCTAGTATTTTATTTTTAATATTTGAAATTTAATATTTTACTCCAGGCTGCCGATGGCCTTCTCCACCTCCTCCAGGATCTCGGCCGATTTCACCAGGTCCTTCATGATGTTGTGGTCGGAATACAGGGGGCGGTCCTCATCCAGGTGCAGCACGTGCTTGCGGATGACCTCCCGGGCCTTGCTGACGCCCTGGCCGAAGCCGAATTCTCTGAAATCCAGGGCCTGGGCGGCCGCCATCATCTCGATGCCCAAAATGCCATAGGCGTTGTCCAATATCTGGTTGTTCTTGAGGGCGGTGTTCATGCCCATGGATACGAAATCCTCCTGGTCGGCGGCCGCCGGGATCGACTGAATACTGGCCGGCATGCACAGAATGCGCTGCTCCACGATCAGCATGTCGGCGGTGTACTGGCTGAGCATCATCCCGCTGAACATACCCGCCCCCTTGGTGAGGAACTCCGGCAGTCCCACGCTGAGGGCCGGATTGGTCAGCCGGTTCAGACGGCGTTCGCTGATGACGCAGACCATGGTGATGGCGGCGCCGGCCATGTCCATGGGCAGGCACACCGGCGAGCCCTGGAAGTTGGCCCCGGTCAGGGTCAGCTTGAACTCCGGCAGAAAGATGGGATTGTCGCCCACCCCGTTCAGCTCGATCTCCACCTGGGACTTGGCATAGGCGATGGCGTCGTGGGCGGCGCCGATCACCTGGGGCGAGCTCCGCATGGAGTAGGCATCCTGGACCTTGGTCTTGATCTTGCCGGTCTGGAGGTCGCTGCCCTGGATGCAGGCCAGGATGGCCTTGGCGCTACGTTGGGCGCCCTTGAAGCCGCGCACCTGGTGCAGCCGGATGTCGTAGGGCTTCAAGTTGGCCATTAATGATTCCAGGCTCATGGCGCAGGCGATCTCGGCCTGCTTGAGCCAGCGATTGAAATCGTACAGGGTCAGGGCGCTCATGGCTGTCAGCAGGTTGGAGCCGTTGATGGCCGCCAGGCCGTCGCGGGCCTGCAGGCCGGGGATCGGGATCCCGGCCTGGTCCATGGCTTTCTTGCCCGGCAGGCGCTGGCCCTTATAAAAGGCCTCGCCCTCGCCCATCAGCAGCAGGGCTATCTGGGACATGGGAGCCAGATCGCCGCAGGCCCCCACCGATCCCTTCTGGCAGACCACCGGGGTGACACCCTTGTTCAGCATATCGATAAAGGTCTGGGTTATCTCGGGCCGGCAGCCGCTGTTGCCGTGGGCATGGACGTTGATCCGCCCGGCCATGGCGGCCCGCACCTGCTCGATGGGAACCGGATCGCCGATGCCGGCGGCATGGTTGTATATCAGGTATTTCTGAAAGTCTTTGACCTGCTCGTCGTTTAAAACCATTTCGGAGAATTCGCCGATGCCGGTGTTGACGCCGTACATGATCTCCCGGGCTTTTATTTTATCCTCCAGCATCGCCCGGCATTGTTTGATGCGTTCCAGGGCTTCCGGGGCCAACTCGACTTTTTCGTTGTGGCGGGCGATCTGCACCAACTTTTCCACGGTCAATCCGGATCCGTTAAGTATTACCGGCATAACAAGCTCCTTTAAATTATAATTGGTTTCGTAGTAGTTTATTTGTTATTTTAATTTTCCAATAACGGTCTCCACCGCCTTCAGGATGTCATTCCCCTGGATCAGCCTCGCGATCTCCTCGATATCCTGGTGAAATTCGCGATCATAGGTAAATGATCTCACCCTGGCCCGGATGGACTGATAAGCGGCATTCACCCCTTTGCCCGGTTTTAACGGTTTATGGAATTCCAATCCCTGGGAGGCGCATAACAGTTCGCAGGCCAGCACATAGCGCACATTGTCACAGATCTGCCCGGCCTTGCGGGCCCCGATGGTGCCCATGGAAACGTGGTCCTCCTGATTGGCCGAGGTGGGAATGGAGTCCACCGAGGAGGGATGGGCCAGCACCTTGTTTTCGGAGACCAGCGAAGCGGCGGTATTATGCACTATCATTAGTCCCGAGTTAAGGCCCCCGTGCTGGGTCAAAAAACCGGGAAGCCCCGAAAGCGAAACATCCAATAACCGGGCGATGCGGCGTTCCGAAATATCGGCCAGTTCGGCAACCGCGATGCCCAGGTAATCCATGGCCAGGGCCACCGGCTGGCCGTGGAAATTCCCGCCCGACAACACCCGCCCCTGGTTCACGATCACCAGCGGATTATCGGTCACCGAGTTAAGCTCCGTTTCCAAAATCTGCCGGATATGCTGCAAGGCTCCCTTGGTGGCTCCGTGGACCTGCGGCATGCAGCGGAGCGAGTAGGCATCCTGAACTTTCAGGCACTCTTTGTGGGATTTGCGGATATGGCTGCCCGTCATCAGGCGCCGAAGATTATCCGCCGAACAGCCCTGTCCCCGGTGCGGCCTTAGCTTTTGAATCTCCTCGTCGAAGGCCACATTGGTTCCCCTTAAAGCCTCCAGAGACATGGCTCCGGCGATATCGGCTATCTTGCACAGCCTCTCGGCCTCCAATAGGTTCAATATTCCCAGGGCCGTCATCACCTCGGTGCCGTTGGTGATGGCCAGCCCTTCCTTGGCTTTGAGGATCAAAGGTTTCATCCCGGCTTTTTTCAGGGCTGCGCCCCCGCTGACGACCCTGCCCTTATAAAAAGCCTGCCCCCGCCCGATCATCACCAGTCCGATATGGGCCATGGGAGACAGATCCCCGGAGGCGCCCACCGAGCCCTGCCGGGGAACCAGGGGAATTACATCGTGGTTTAAAAGCCCCAATAGCTGCTGGACCACCATCGACCTCACCCCGGAAGCCCCCTTGGCCAGCTGGTTGGCCTGAAGCAGCATTATGGCCCGCGCCTGGTGCGGCTGGAACACCTGGCCCACGCCGGTGGCATGGCTTTTTATCAAATTCTCCTGCAGTTGGTCGATCTCATTCAGGGAAATCCTAATCTCGGCGAACCTGCCGAATCCGGTGGTGATCCCATAGACCGTTTGGTTCTGTTTGACGATCTTCTCCACCACCTTCCGCCCGGCCTTGATACGGTTTAAGGCCCGGTGGGAAAGGATGACCTTTGAGGGATTGAGGGCTATTTGCTCCACAGACTCCAGGGCCATATTGCAGCCGCTGATGATAAGCTTATGTTCCATAAGATGTTTTAAATAAAATGGGTTAACAGTTTATTTTAGCCCAAAGTCAAAGAGAAGTCAAATAAAAAAGAGCCCCCTTGTCGGGAGGCTCTTTTAAAAGATATCAACTACTGGTTACTATTATAATACTGTTTGTACTTTGGATTGGTAGCCTCTTCTGAAGTGCTGCAGTATATTAGCTGGAATCTTCCGAATCCCGATATATCCATAAAAACAATCGTTCTCCCATTATTATATTTCCACACTTCAAGAGGTTTGTTGGTTAACTGCATATTCTTATATTCTATCTCATCAGGCTGGCCGTATTTGATATATATCCTGCCCCTATCCGTCTCGCATCCCTTAATCCCCTTTGCTATTTTTTCGCTATACTTATCATCCGCAACTTGATATCTCCGGCGATGCTCAATCAAGGTCTCATTCTCTTCTGTATTTTTATTCTGATCCAACGATTCCCAAAACCTACGAAGGTATTCTCTTTTACCTGAATCATTGAGTTTCATGAACGTAGCATATTGTCTTGCACTTGCCAGGTATTCGATTTGATCATAATAATTACCTCCCTCATGCATCATAGCTTCTATTTTGCGGTTAATCTTATCGTCGCTGAATAAATTTCCTAACAAATGATGTACTACGCTGAATTGAGACGATGTAGTAATAATAATCCCTGTTGTATCTATTAGTTGAATTTTAAGGATATAATCTCCCTTTATAATATCACTGATTCTATAACTACCGTGATCAGAAAATCGGCCGGTTATTAAAGAAATATTTCTATTTGTTAGGATCCTTACAAACGGACTGTCTATAGAAGATATTGAAACCCTAAGATACCTTTTATTCAAGGTGTCGGCAGTTGCCGCCAGGTTATAGATCTCATAATAATAATACAATTCATCATCAAAGGCCCTGCTGGGCCACGGTTTTATCGTCAGGGATCCTTTTCTGAACCGGCTGTGGCTGGAATCAACCGCAATGCCGGATGACAGTTCGATATTGCTGATGCTCAATTTTTCGTATCCCGGAACAGCGAAGGTGGTGTCCACCAGGCCCTGTTTTCCCCCGGCCAGGTCGGTGATGGTCATAGTCAAATGATAGCTGCCCGGTTTCAGGCTTCGGGCCTCGATCTGATCCAGCATCACCATGTCTTTTTGCTTCATCATCTGCTCGGTGGGCATGGGGGACAATGAATTCCAGCCTTCGCTCAGCGCCCTATTTCCCAGCCGATCCTTAAGCAGGATCTCCGTCCGGAACCGCGCCATTTTGCGCCCCAGGGTGTCCATGGCCGTAAAATCATCGGCCCTTAGGCTCCAGTAGATCTCCTGCCAGGCCCGGCCGCTGTCGCTGGAAAAGGACGCCCCGTCCACCCAGAATTCCAAGGCCCCCCGGGATTTAAACGGGAAAGCCCCGGCCAGGCCGAAAAGGAAAAGCAGAATGCCAACCGCCAAAGCGGAAATATTCATCCGTCTCATCTCTAAATCTCCTTGTTAGCGTATACTATCCGGTAATCCCCGAACCCGTGGCGGTCCAGGAAAATTATCTTCAGCCCATCCTGGTAATAATACCATATCTCATAGGGCGGGGAATCAATTTCAAAGGGATGCTTCTCTATCTCGTCCGGCTGTCCATATTTAATGTAGATCCGTCCCATGTCGGTTCTCCAGCCCGGCCTGATGCTGGAGCCGAAATTACTGTTGGCGTAGTTTATCCTCTCATAATGGGAGTCGCGGTATTCGTTCTTGTCGGTGTCCGGGGTGGGGTCGCGGGATTTCCAAAAGGCCCTCCACAGGCTGTCCCGCTGTTCGGGCCCGGCCTTCTTCAGGCTGTCGAATTCGCTTCTTCTGGAAATATATTCCACCTGGGCGATCCTCTCCTCGAAATCTCCCCTGGAGAGCAGGGCCGGGTTCTGCACCATCACTTTATACCGGCTATGCCATAATACATTTTTCTTTCGGTCGCTAAGGGCCAGGCCCAACAGGTAATTGCCGTCCGGAAGGCTGTCGACCGGGATGATCATCCTGGCCTCGCGCTCGGGGCGCTCCAGTATCCCCAGGGACCCATCCCAGACCGTCTTCTGGGTACGGGGATCGCTGAGGCTGGCCTTCAAATCCAGGCTGTCGGGCCCTTTGAGGCAAAGGCCCACCCGGAATATTATCGGCCCGGCCCCGTCGCCGTATATCCGATTGGGCCAGGGGATCAGACTGCCGTTGTAGTCTCGCTCAAACTTCACCCCTCCGATATAACTGCCGCCGGAAAGGGGCGGGATCGTCAGCCGCTGGTCGAAGTGGCCCGCCCGGTCCGAATTTTCATCCCGGCAGGTTATCCTGGCCCGGTATGCGCCGGGGGGCAGCGGCAGGACCAGGGTGTCGGCCAGAATGCTGTCTCCTCTCTGCAGATGATGGTAGTTTGGGATATTAAACGTCCGTTCCCAGCTATCACCGGCTGTCTGCCGGCCGTCCTGGCCATAGATGATGATGGAGATGGCGTATCCCGCTTGGTAATTTTTCCCGTCGGCTATGAACTGCAGCTGGTCCATGGCCAGCGAGTAGGAGAATTCAATGTTGCTCCGGCCCAGGCTGTCCCGGAACAGAACTTTCTGCAGATAGAACCTCAGGGTTCCCTGGCTGGCCTCGGTATACTCGGTCATCGTCTCCGGCCGGCTGCCCATGGCCCCGGCCATGTTAGCGGATAAGAGCAGATATCCCATCAGGGCTATGGCATATTTGGCTTTTATTCTCATCGTTTCAGTTTAATACATTTTGATCATATTATCAAGCACCGTCGGAGGAAAATCGGTTGACAGATTTTATCCGGCGTTTCAGCAGGAAGTAAAATATGACTCCCAGAAAAACAGGCAATAACACCAGCAGCAGGGGATTGATCTCCCGGCTCTGGACTGTCATCACCAGCCCGCCCCGGGCCGAAGTATCCATGGAACGCAGCCAGACCACCCGGGAGCCTGATAACGAGTCCCCGTTGCTGGAATAAATCTGCCCCGGCAGGGTCAGGCTGTTCTTCAGCCAGGTGCTTCCGGCGGACGGAATATCGCTGGTGTCCCGGCGGGGCAGGAGGTGTTCGTAATAGCTGTAATATATCCACCATTTGGCGGCCCTCTTGGAGAAGATCACCGTGTCGGTCTGGCTGGAGAAATTCTCCAAACGGGGCGAACTGTAGGACCACACCAGCTCCAGCGATCCGTCCTTTCCCTGAATCTCCTGTTTGGAGACGGCGCTGACGCCTTTCTGTTTCTCCATGTCCTGCCCGGGGAGATCGAACATTTTGGCCGAGGCCCCCGAACGGTAAACCCTGGCCAGCATCGGCTCCAGGGTTATCCGGTAGGTCCGGCTGCCGGAGAGGTCCCTTCCGGCCCGGGTCTGGATGTCCACCGATATGCAGCCGGATAAAAAAAGCCAGCAGGAAAGGCCTGCCAGCAGATGGGAGCAAAGGCGATTCATGCTCATTCGCCTTTGTTCTTTATCAGTTTAAGCCGGAAGACATCCTCCCTCTCCCTCTGCTCCAGGACGCTTTTGATGTAGGCCATCTGGCGGTACAGCCGGGGGATCACGATCTGCTCCAGGGCGTTGACCCGGCGGGTGGTCTTCTTTATCTCCTGGCCCAGTTTTTTAAGGCGGGTCTCCCGCCCGGCCACCTCCACCAGCAGGTCTATCATCTCCTCGAAATTATCGGCGGTCTTTATCACCCGGCCCGGAGCGGTGGCGGCGTTGTAGCCCCTGTCGAATGGATCCCGCTTCAGGCTGCGGGCGGTGGATACCTCGGGAATCTTGATGCCCCAGACGTTCTTCTCGGCCACCTCCAGCATCACCTGGCGCTTGCCGGCCAGGGCCGTCGATTCCAGCAGGGGCTTGCCCTCTATGGAGGCCGAGATGTTGAGCTGGTTGACGGCCTCCTGGGCCACCGCATTGAGCTTGTTGCGCGATTCCAAGGTGTTCCGGACCACCCCGAAGAATTCAGACACCAAGGCGTCGCGTTTCTTCTTCAGCAGGTCCACCCCCTGTTTGGCCAAAGATACCTGGGCCTTGCGGGCCAGCAGGTTCATCCTGGTTGGCGATACGTTTTCCATTTACAGTATATCGAATGAATAAAATTAGAATTTCAAGCCGGTGATTTTCTGGTAATGAGCAATTATGTCCAGACGCAGCTTGCGCCCGTATGCGCCTGTGGTATCGGCCGGTTTTTTATTTGCCTCCAGTTTTTCAAACACAAAACCGCTGTCGGCCAGTATAAAATTGTATTCCGGATCGGCCCGGTATTCGTAAAATGTGGTCCGGCCCGGGATTATCTCAGCGTCCACGAAATTGCCGTTCTTGTCGGGGCCGGGGCCGGAGATGACTTGAGCTGTGATTCTGATGCTGTGCCTTCCGGCCGGAAGTTTTAACAGATAGAGAAAATGCTTCGGCAGGTTGTTGTATCTTTTTTTCACTTCCCTGATATTGGGCAGGGAGGATAAATCCGTGCTATCCTTCATCGCGACCAGGGCGGTGAATTTGCCGGCGGCATCCAGCGGCTTGCCGTCCAGCTGGAATGTCACCGGCACGCTGTAGATGTTCATCAATAAAATCAGGGCCCCGCTGTCGGCCTCGGAGAATGTTGCTTTGGGCTGGACCTGAACCTTGCCGGTGAGTACTATCTGATAGGTGCCGTCCTGCATGTAGCCGATGTCCATGATCTGGAATCCCGGCAGGAGCACCGCCTTGGCGCGCGATTCGATGAAATCCTCCTGGAGCACCGAATTTTTCACCGTGGACTTCGATTCCACCGACACCCCGGCTTGTTCGATGGCCTGGCGCTTGGCATCCAGCACCGCCTGCTTGTAGTCCTGCTGGCGGGAGGTCTTCTTGCCGTCGTCCAGACCCTTGATGGTAACGTCAATGGTCTCGCTTCTCGCGACAGTACCAGGTACTAAAATAGTAAAGAAGTAAAGTAATGCCAGCAAGTACATCCGGTTTGATTTTATTCTATTCATTTGACCCACGTCCTACTTTAATACATTATCACTTTACTACGTTAATACAATACTGCTTATCTATCTCTCTTCTTTGCCGTACATCTTCTCCATGGTCTCGCCGTGGTAATACTTGTGGATATGGTCCTTGCTGATCCGCTTGAGCTCCTTGGCCGGCAGGTCGGACATCAGGTCCCAGCCGATCTCCAGAGTCGCTTCGATGCTGCGGTCGGTCTGCCCCTGGTTGATCATGGTCTTCTCGAAGCCCTCGGCGAACTTGAGGTATTTGCGGTCGATCTCGGTGAGGGCCTCCTCGCCGATGATGGCCACCAATTTGCGCAGGTCGCGGCCCGAGGCATAGGCGGCGTACAATTGATTGGCCCACTCCCGGTGGTCCTTGCGGGTGTTGCCTTCCCCGATGCCGTTGTTCATCAGGCGGGACAGCGAGGGCAGGGGATCGATGGGCGGGTAGCAGCCGATGCGGTGCAGCTGGCGCGACAGCACCAGCTGGCCCTCGGTGATATATCCGGTCAGGTCGGCGATGGGGTGGGTGATGTCGTCGTCCGGCATGGTCAGGATGGGGATCTGGGTGATGGAGCCCTTGCGTCCGTGGATCCGGCCGGCCCGCTCGTAGATCTGGGCCAGGTCGGTGTACATGTAGCCGGGATAGCCGCGCCGTCCCGGGATCTCCTCCCGGGCGGTGCCCACCTCGCGCAGGGCCTCGCAGTAGTTGGTCATGTCGGTGAGAATGACCAGCACCTGCATGCCGTGGTCGTAGGCCAGATGCTCGGCGCAGGTCAGGGCGCAGCGCGGGGTCAGAATGCGCTCGATGGTGGGGTCGTCGGCCTTGTTCATGAAGACCACCGTCTTGGCCAGGGCGCCTGATTCCTCGAACTCGTTGATGAAGAAGGCCGCCTCGCGGGAAGTAATGCCCATGGCGGCGAACACCACCGCGAACTCCTCCGCGGTCCCCAGCACCTTGGCCTGCTTGACTATCTGGGCGGCGATCTCGTTGGCCGGCAGCCCGGCCCCCGAGAAGATGGGCAGTTTCTGGCCCCGCACCAGAGTGGCGAAGCCGTCGATGGTGGAGATGCCGGTCTGGATGAACTCCTCGGGCTTGGCCCGGGAGGTGGGGTTCATGGGCTGTCCGATGATCTCCAGCCGCTTCTCGGGGATGATGGGCGGCAGGCCGTCTATCGGCTCGCCCAGCCCGTTGAAGCGCCGGCCGATCATATCGCGCGACACCGGGATCCGGGCCACGTCCTCCTTTAAGCTGACCGAGCTCTTGGCCAGGTCCAGCCCCCGGGTCTCCTCGAACACCTGGATCACGGCGTATTTCTCCGAGACCTCGATGGTCTGCCCGCCCTTTTTGCTGCCGTCGGGGAGTTCGATCTCCACGATGGACCCGTAGGACAGCCCCTTGGCGTTGTCCACGAACAACAACGGCCCGGAGATGTAGGAAATGCTTTGGTATTTTTTGGTGGTTAAGTCCATGAATGCCTCGTTATTTGTATGTCGGATGAATTTATTATCTTTATTATCAGCGATACCATGAATGATATCGCTGGTGAGTCATCAAGGCTTCTTCGAAGCCTCCTTTTCAGGCCGCAACCGCGGCCTTGTTGATTTCAAGCGATAGGTTTACCTCCTGCGCTAAAGCTCCGGCGGATAAACCAACCTATCGCTACCCAATGTTGATATTCACCCGGATTCTCTGCGATACCATGAATGTTATCGCTAGTTCTCATCAAGGTTCTATCGAACCTACTCCTCAGGCCGCAATCGCGGCCTTGTTGATTTCAAGCGATAGGTTTCAACCTATCGCGCTACGTTGTCCTGAACAACTACCCGTAATACAAAAATGCTTTGGTATTTCTTGGTGGTTAAGTCCATGTAAGTATCCTTATATTTGCATAAAATTATATGTTTTCTAGAGATCCCAGATAACCTTCGTATAGTGATTTTGCCTGTCCTGCGAAGCTTCAGTCACATATGCATACTCAAATCTCAGAGTGTTTGCAGCACTTAATGTCGCACCTACCGAATAATAATGCCTAAGATCATATGTTGTACTATAATTGAACAAGGAAGCATCCGGTTTATAATTTGAAATACCCCCTCTAATTGCCCACCATTGAGTAATATATTTTTCAAAACCATACCTTGTCCAGCCATTTACCCTAAAAGCTCCATCTTCTTGAAAATGTCCCTGATTAAGAATATCGCAAAATAAATCTGTTTTTATAAAAAGTATGCTTTTAAATAAAACACCAGCCCCTATTTCGTATACGTTCCAATCCAAAAGACGATCTCTTATTAAACCACCCGTTAAACCCAACCCTACTTTTTTGGCTATTTCCTTTTTATATTGAACATTTAAGTTCAAATTTATAGTTGCTTCTTCGATCCCCTGCAAGCTGGCGTTCAGAATTACCTTGCTATCGTTTTCGCCAGAAATAAACCCAACGGATGCATCGGAATATCTTTTATCGCTAACAATTAATAGATCATACCCAATACCTAACGATATATTTCCAAGCTTTCTTGCTACTCTGATATTTGTTTGATAATTATTATTCGTGCCGTAAATATTATCACCACGGTCGGACCCAATTGATAACGCAAAGTTTGTGCCTATTGTTTTTACGGGAAACATAACCCCAAGAGATGGATTATATGCTCTAAAGGAATAGCTTTCGTTATAAACACTTTCATAAGTGGTGTCAATAGACATATAAAGAAACTTTATTGTCTTGGTATAATCGACTAACCTCACACCAAAACCAGCAGCGCAGCTTATACTGGTTAAATCACCCAAATGTGCTGTGTTTGAATAAACATCACTTTCAAAATCACTGCCAGCTAAACTTCCACCACCCATCCCCGCCAATCTGACATCAGAAGCAATTGCCGGTGAATTTATGAAAAGAACGATTAATAGAATAAATTTGGGTATCTTAATCCAAATCATTCTCACCCGTCCTCGTTCATCTGCTTAACCAGCTCGGCCAGCACCTCCTCGGCCTTCTCGGTGGGCACCTGACAGGTCCCCACCTTGTCGTGCCCGCCGCCGCCGTACTTCAGCATCAGCGAGCCCACCTTGGTCTGGGAGGTCCGGTTGATGATGCTGTGCCCCACCGCGAACACCACATTCTGCTTCTTGAGGCCCCACATCACCCGGATGGAGATGTTGATATTCGGGAACATCCCGTATTCCACGAAACGGTTGCCGCTGGGGATCTCCTCCATCTGGCGCAGGTCCACCACCAGCACCTTGTCCTCCACCCGGGAGTGGCTCTTGATCATCTCCTTGTACAACCACTCCGATTCGTGATAGCGCTTGACCCGCTCCTTGACGTCCGGCTGCTCCAGGATCTCCTCGATGGGCATGGTCCGGCAGGATTCCATCAGGTCCTGCATCAACTGCATATTGCTGATGCGGTAGTCGCTGTATCGGCCCAGGCCGGTGCGGGGGTCCATCACCACCGCCAGCAGCAGCCATCCCCGGGGCTCGGCCACCTCCTCGATGGTCAGGTCGCCGGAGTCGGACTTGTCCACCGCGGTCATCATCTCGGTAAAGCGGGGGAACTTTTCAGCCCCGTTGTAGTGCTTGTAGATCACCCGGGCGCAGCTCTTCTCCGGACTGGACCAGCCCTTGTAATCAGCCGGAAAGGCCTTGCGCTCCAGCTCGGACAGGTGATGGTCGAACCACATCCCGCAGCCCTTGGCGTAGGGCACGTTGGCCAGCACGTCGTCGGCCGTGACCTCGACCTTGCCGTCCTGTACGTCCTTGGGGTGGACGAACAGAATATTATCGATGATGCCGGCCTCCTTCAACAGGACGCCGCAGATCAATCCGTCGAAATCGGAGCGTGTTACCAGACGCATAATTCACCTATACATTTTATGGTTATTTTAATTACCGGACACGGCACGCCGGGTCCCTACCGACCCCTCCCTTTTTCCCTCCCCCATTGGGAGAGGGAAAACATAAGCCTCTCTCCGCAACGGGGAGAGGTTGGAGAGGGGTTTATTTCCCGGCGAAGGTGCCGGCCAGACCGGCCATGAACTTATCCAAATGGGCTTTGAATTCCTTCTGGGGAATCTCCTTGAACCGGGCGCACTGCTCCAGCTGCGGAAGGTTGAGAATATCGTTGATATGCATCCTGCCGTGGGAGATGGCCTTCTGGCACTCGTCGTACAGAGCCAGTATCCCTTTCAGCATCCAGTAGCCCTTGTCCAGCGAGCAGTGGCCGTCCACCTCGGAGAATGCGTGCTGCTGCAGAAAATCCTCCCGAAGCATCTTGCCCACCTCGATGATCATCCGCTCGTTGTCCTGCAGGGCGTCCGGCCCCACTAATTGGACCACCTCCTGAAGCTCGGCCTCCTTCTGCAGCAGTTCCATGGCCCGCCGCCGGACCACATCGTAGTCGCCCACCACGTTCTCCTTCAGCCAGCCGGTGAGCATCTCGGCATACAGCGAATAGGACCGGTTCCAGTTGATGGCCGGAAAGTGCCGGCGCTGGGCCAGCGAGGCGTCCAACGCCCAGAAGGTGCCCACGATCCGCAGGGTGCTCTGGGTGACCGGCTCGGAGAAGTCTCCCCCCGGAGGCGACACCGCGCCCACGATGGTCACCGAACCGATGCGGCCGTCGGAGCCCAGGCAGACCGTCCGTCCGGCCCGCTCGTAGAAGGCGGCCAGCTTGGAGGACAGGTAGGTGGGATATCCCTCCTCGCCGGGCATCTCCTCCAGCCGGGAGGATATCTCGCGCAGGGCCTCGGCCCAGCGGCTGGTGGAGTCGGCCATCATGGCCACCGAAAAGCCCATGTCCCTAAAATATTCGGCCAGGGTGATGCCGGTGTAAATGGAGGCCTCCCGGGCCGCCACCGGCATGTTGGAGGTGTTGGCTATCAGCACCGTTCGCTCCATCAGGGGGCGACCGGTCTTGGGATCCTTCAATTCCGGGAACTCTGTCAGCACCTCGGTCATCTCGTTGCCCCGCTCGCCGCAGCCCACGTAGATGATCACCTGGGCGTTGGAGTGCTTGGCCAGGGTCTGCTGCACCACCGTCTTGCCCGAGCCGAAGGGCCCGGGGATGGCGGCGGTCCCGCCCATGGCCACCGGAAACAGGGTGTCCAATATCCGCTGGCCGGTGATGAACATCTCGTTGGGATCCATCTTCTTCTTGAAGGGCCGCGGCTCGCGCACCGGCCAGGCATGCATCATCTGCAGCTTGACCCCGCCCTCCAGGGTGGCTATATCGTCGGTCACGGTGTAATCGCCCTCCTGGGCGATGTCCTTTATCTTCCCCCTGACCTTGGGAGGAACCATCACATTATGCACGAACCATTCGTTCTCCTGGACCTTCCCCAGCAAGTCGCCGCCGGAGACCTGGTCACCTTTCTTGGCCACCGGCTGGAAATGCCATTTCCTGTCGCGGTTCAGGCTGGGCACCTCCACCCCCCGGGCGATGAAGTCGCCCTCCTTCTGCTTGATCTGATCCAGCGGGCGCTGGATGCCGTCGAAGATGGCCTCCAGCAGGCCCGGCCCCAGCTCCACCATCAGCGGCTGGCCGGTGGTCTCCACCTTTTCGCCCACGAACAGGCCGGAGGTGTCCTCGTAGACCTGGATGAAGGCGGTGTCGCCGTCCAGCCGGATGATCTCGCCCACCAGGCCCAGCTTGCCCACCCTGACTATGTCGTACATCCGGGCGCCCATCATGCCCTTGGCAATGACCGCCGGTCCGGATATTTTTTGAATGATGCCCTGCATAGATTCTCCTGAGGTTATATGAAGATATTTATTATCTGTTTAAGGTCGTGAATGGCCTTGAACCTATGTGCAAGCCTCCTTATTAACCAGCCGTTAACGGCTGGGCTAAGGGGATGCACAAATCCGCTTAAATTACTTTACTCCGGCAAGGGTGGGATCAACGGCTCCAATTGTTTGACCAGTAAAGGTATCTTTTCTTTGGCCGTCAACCAAACCCGTTCCACCAATATTTCCCCGTACTCGTGCGCCAGGACATTGCGTTGGGCGATAATTCCCAGCCAGGGAATATCCGGATGTTTGCCTTTGAATTCCGGGCTGACATGGTTGGCCGCTTCGCCAATTACCATAAGCTGCCGTTCTACGGAATATCTAACGGTCTTATTTTGTTCGAAATCATTGAAAGTCAAACCCTGAACGAATTGGTTTATTTCCTTGGCCGCCTCCAGCATATCCCAAAGATAAGCGGCATCGCGTTCTTCAGGCTGCATACAGCACCTTCATGTTTTTATAAATGTTATTCTTCCGAAACGGGTTGCGAAGGGCGGCTTTTTCCACCAGATCCACTTCGCGGCCGATCATGTGTTTTAGATCCAACTGCGCTTGGGCCAGATCAAAAAGGCTGATATTGGCGCGGGGCGAAAACGTTACCAAAAAATCAACGTCGCTTTCATCGCGAAATTGGTCTCCGAGAATGGAGCCAAACACCGCCAATTCGGTTATTTGCCATTTTTGGCAAAAAGCGGCGATTTGATCAAGCGGAATGATTTTTGAGATGTCCATAGTTGTTCCTATTTTCTGAACTCATCCCCCGTCCCCTTCCCTTTGCAAGGGAAGGGGAATTAAAGGAGTTGAGTTGCTTTTTCTTCCGGCGGCAACGCGACAGTAGCCCCTTGTGTCACGCGCTGCTCCACTTTGTTTTTTAAAGCTACCGGTATATCTCTTTCCTGTGCCCCATCGATATAATTTATATGATTTTCGCCTGATCATCAACGGTATAAAGCACGCGATAATTGCCGATGCGCAAGCGATGGATTTCATGCCCGGTCAGTTTTACGGAACCAACCGGTCTTGGATTATCAGCCAAAGTCAGAAGACGTTTAATGATCCTGTCATGATCGGCATCGTTCAATTGTTTGAGTTCTTTTTCCGCAGATCGTTTGACAAGCAGCTCATACCTTGCCGCCATACCTGGCCTTTCTCTCTTTAATGCATGCCTGCAAGGAGCGGGAAGGTTCACTCCTCCGTCTGGCATAAATAACCAGGTCTATCATTTCTTCCCTGGTACTTTTGTCGGAGAAAAGTTTAGAGAGGAAAACTTCCTGTTCCTTTTTAGGCAGGGCTTTGAATGCGGTAAAAAAGACTTCTGCAGTGGCCTGAACACGGGGCATAGTTGTTTCTCCTTGTATTTAGAACTCATTATCCTCAAAAATGCACGAAATAGACTTCAGAATCTCTTGAAAGCATAGAAAATACGGGCCTTTTGGTGTATAATCGCGGCAGCTCACAAAGCGTCCA
>JAGVNJ010000063.1 GCA_020053305.1 Candidatus Edwardsiibacteriota bacterium
AACTTCTGTACTGTGTTTGCGTGCATCTATTTGTTTCATGCACCAATTATATCACAAACCAGATCATTTTGATATATTTATTTGCCGGGTTAATAATTAACTGATCTGGTTAACTGCAGAGGTGCTAGGGTAATTGGAGGAGATAAAATTAGTTGGCGAACGAAGCAATCCCTTATATTTATCGAAGCTAATAAGTTACAAAACTGGAGCGAGCGACCCCGATCTGCAATAAAAAACGCCCCGGATGTTATCGGGGCGCGGAGGTCCTCAAAACTGGAGCGGGCGATGGGATTTTCCGCCTGTAGAAATATATTTGCTTGGGCGGCGGCGGATGCGCCGTCGCTTTGCAGTAAAGTATTACTGCTGGCGCAGAACCCACGAAATGATCCGATGAACTGAGTCGCACTCTACCTGGTGCAAATAAAAAAGCCCTGTTTCCACAAGGCTGATTTATCATAAACTGGAGCGGGCGATGGGATTCGAACCCACGACGTCTACCTTGGCAAGGTAGCACTCTAGCCACTGAGTTACGCCCGCAATCAGTGGTAATTATATATAAATATCCAGCGGGTGTCAAGGGTTTTGTTATATACCGCAAATCACGAAACAGGTTTAGCCATAAACTTTATGGGTTTATTTCCCTTGAAAATATTTCCCGATTCTGATACAATAAAAGGACTTGATACTTGGCCAATCAAAATCTTAAATATATAAATTCAGGAGGTCCACTATGCCAGAAATCAGGGTCGATGAGACCCGCTGCAAAGGATGTGAGCTGTGCACCAAGGCCTGCCCCAAAAGCTGCATAGAGATGTCCGATACCTTCAGCGTCACCGGCTATTATCCGGCCAAACTGGCCAAAACGGATTGCTGCATAGGCTGCGGCCTGTGCGCCCAGATATGCCCCGATCTGGCCATCGCGGTGTGGAAGTAAAGCCTTGCCGGTCTTTATCCACGCCTTTTTTATTTAAGTTAAACTTTTAGGAGAAAATAAATGGGTGAAAAGATCTTAATGAAGGGGAATGAAGCTCTGGCCGAGGGCGCGGTTCTGGCCGGATGCCGTTTCTTTTCCGGGTATCCCATCACTCCGCAGAACGAGGTGCCGGAGTATATGTCCTGGCGCCTTCCCGAAGCGGGAGGGACCTTTATCCAGGCCGAATCCGAGGTGTCGGCCATCAATATGCTGTACGGGGCGGCGGCCACCGGAATCCGCACCATGACCTCCTCCTCCAGCCCGGGGATCAGCCTCAAGCAGGAGGGTATCTCCTACTGCGCCGGTGCCGATCTGCCGATATTTTTCGCCAACGTGGTCCGGGGCGGCCCGGGATTGGGCAACATTGCCGCCTCGCAGGGAGACTACAATCAGTCGGTCAAGGGCGGCGGCCACGGCGATTACCATACCATCGTGCTGGCCCCCAACTCGGTGGACGAGATGGGCAACTTTCCCAAGAAATGCTACGAACTGGCCGAGAAGTACCGGATGCCTGCCATGATCCTGGCCGACGGCATCCTGGGGCAGATGATGGAGCCGGTGGAGTTCAAGTTTCAGCCGGTGGATCCGGCAAATTTAAAGAAGCCCGATTGGTCCCTGGGCAACGCCGCCGGCAGAAAGAAGAGGATCGTCCGTTCCTACGATCTCCGGGAGGGGGAATTGGAGAAGATGAACTGGGCCCGGGCCAAGAAGTTCCAGGAGATAGAGGACCGGGAGGTCCAGTTCGAGGAGAAAAATATCAACGATGCCCAGCTGGTGCTGGTGGCCTACGGCACCTCCTCCCGCATCGCCGCCGCCGCCATGAAAATGGCCCGTGACAAGGGGATCAAGGTCGGGCTGTTCCGGCCCATCACCCTGTGGCCCTTCCCCAAAAAACAGCTGGCCAAATTGGCCCAAAGGGTCAAGAATTTCCTGGTGGTGGAGATGAGCCAGGGCCAGTTCGTGGATGACGTCCGCCTGGCCATTGGCGGCACCGCCCAGGTCGACCTTTATGCCCGGCCGGCCGGGATCCCCTCGGGCGAGGAGGTCTTTGCCGTGGTGGAGAAGCTTTACCAGAGCATCAAGCCTGCGAAGGCGGTTAAAAAAGTTGAAAAGGTCAAACCGGCTAAAAAAGCCAAATCTCCCAAAAAGGCCAAACCAACAAGGAAGCTCAAGCCGGTCAAAAAGAAAACCGTAAAAATAAAGACTGCTAAAAAAGCGACCAGAAAAGGAGGGCGTAGATAATGGAACTTGTCAATAAAAAGCCATCCGGCCTGGTCGATGTCAAGATGCATTACTGCCCGGGCTGCGGCCACGGTATAGTGCACCGGCTGATAGCCGAAGTGATGGACGAGCTGGGGATCCGGGAGAGGACCGTGGGCATAGCCCCGGTGGGCTGCGCGGTGTTCGCCGACGATTACTTCAACTGTGATATGATCCAGGGGCCGCACGGCCGCGGGCCGGCCATCGCCACCGGCATCAAGCGCTCACAGCCGGATTGCATAGTGTTCTCCTACCAGGGCGACGGCGACCTGGCCTCCATCGGGATGGCCGAAACTATCCATTCGGCGGCCCGCTCCGAGAACATCACCATCATCTTTATAAACAACGCCATCTACGGCATGACCGGCGGGCAGATGGCCCCCACTACTTTGCTGGGCCAGCCGGCCTCCACCTGCCCCACGGGGCGCGATGCCAAGGTCAACGGGTATCCCATCAAGGTCTGCGAACTGCTAGCGCAACTGGAGGGCGCCAGGTATCTGGAGCGGACCTCGGTCAGCAGCGCCCAAGGGGTGATCAAGACCAAGAGGGCCGTCAAAAAGGCTTTTCAAAATCAGGTCGAAGGAAAAGGCTTCTCGTTGGTGGAGATACTGTCCATGTGCCCCACCAACTGGGGAATGAACTCCCTGCAGGGCGTAAAATTCGTGGACGAGAAAATGATGCCGATATATCCGCTGGGCGTATTCCGCTCGACGGAGCAGGAAGGAGGGCAGAGATAATGTATCAAGGAATTAGAATCTCGGGTTTCGGCGGCCAGGGGGTGATCTCGGCCGGCATTCTGCTGGCCCAGGCCGGACTGCTGGAGAACAAGAACGTCTCCTGGTTTCCGGCCTACGGGGCCGAGATGCGCGGCGGCACCGCCAACTGCTCGGTGGTCATAGCCTCGGAGGAGGTGTCCAGCCCGGTGGTCTCCCGCCCCGACACCGTGATCGTGATGAACGAGCCGTCTTTGGCCAAGTTCGAGCCGCTGGTTAAGCCGGGCGGGCTGCTGATCATCAACAGCTCGCTGGTCAATTCAAAGCCCAAACGGACCGACATCAAGGTGGCCTACGTGCCCTGCAACAAGATCGCCGAGGAGATCGGCACCACCAAGATCGCCAACATGGTGGCCCTGGGCGCTTATGCCGGGCTGACCGGAGCATTATCGGTCGATACCATTGCCAAGGCCCTGGGCAAGGTCTTCAAACGGGCCAAACCGGAGATGCTGGAACTAAATGTCAAGGCGCTAAAGAGGGGCGCGGAAATAAAGATATAGGTCAATGATATCAGGGGACGGGGCACAGCTCCGTCCCTTTTTAGTGGCAGCCCCGGCAAACAATGAACAGGAGCTTGCATGGTCGAAAATAAACTGCAGAGAAAGCAGATCATCAAGGCCGTGGTTGACGCCTTGGAGCCGTTGAGTTTTGTCCACACCCTGTGGCAGGGCGGGGCGGCGGCATTCAATAGGGTCGATCAGTGGAGCGATATCGATTTCATGGTCATTGCCGACCGGGATTCTATTCCGATGGTATTTGAAACTGCCGAGAAGGCTCTGGAAAAAACCACCGGCATCGAAAAAATATTTGACGTGCCCCAGCCAACCCCCCACGGCTTTTTTCAGAAATTCTACCGGTTGAATAATACCAGTCCGTTCTTGTTGATCGATTTTGCCGTGGGGGACTTTGAGAAACCTGATAAGTTCCTGGAGCCGGAGATCCACGGCAACCCCATCGTGCATTTTGACCGGAAGAACATGATGCTGGCCCTGGAACGGGCCAAGACCCGGTTCGATATTTTTCAATTGTTCTTCGACAAGGAATACAACCGGTGCAATTACCTGGATGCCTTCGATTTCTACTACAACTTCGCCATCGGCGGGCTGCTGGCCGTTTTGCGGATGAAGCATTCACCGTATCATTACACCTTCCGGTCCAAATATGCCAATTATGACCTGCCTCCGGAAGTGGTGAAAAGATTGGAGGATCTCTATTTTGTGAAAGGCCCGAAGGATATGAGGGAGAAGTATCTCCAGGTGAGGGAGTGGTTTGGAACAGCGGTCAAGGAATTGGAATGACAAAAAGGGCGCTGAAATCAGCGCCCTTTTTCTGGTCAATCCGAAATTACTTCCGGCCTTTGCCGGATTTTTTATTATCCTTGGCCGGCTTGTCTTTGTCGTCCTTCTTGTCCTGTTTTTCTTCCTTGATTTCTTTTTTAATTCCCTTCTGGTCCTGTTTCTTATCCCAGCGTTTCTCCTTCTCCCATTGCTTCCAATTCTTCTTCATGTCCTGATGTTTGATGCCGGAATGGGCTGTGACCATTTTTCGCCACTCGGGGGAGAGCTTGAAAAACGGCGCCGGAACATACTTGTCCTTCCGGTATTTCCACGGACCGTTGTAATGGTGGGCCCGGTACCAGCGGTTGTTGTTAAACCTCCACCAGTAGCCGCCATGGAAAAAGAAATCGTGCTCGTAACCGTAGATGAAATAGATGTAGGTGCCGGGTATGACAGCCATCACCGGCTCGTCCTTGATCTGAACCAAAGGCAGGTTGATGTTGATCTTGACGTCGGTGTCGGCCATCAGGCGTGGTGTCCAAAGAGAGCTAAGCATCAATAAGGCAATAAGAGTCAATTTTGTTTTCATTTCCGTTCTCCTTTCTATTTACAATGATAGCCAGCGAATATGCTTTTGTCAAGCTTTTGTTTAATAAACATTAGAGTGCCTGGCCGGGAATCAGGTTCCTGGGCTATCCTTAATAATTAGGCTAACTTTATTGTTTGACATGGCTTGCAAAATCTGTTAAATTTACAACATGACGATGAATCTGCCCAATATTCTCACCCTGAGTAGGCTGGTTATCAGCCCGGTCTTCATGGCCCTGCTGTTGATGGATAATGTTTACTTGCGACTGGGGGCCTTGGGCCTTTTCATCCTGGCCTCGGTCACCGATCTGCTGGACGGGTATCTGGCCCGCAAGAACGGCCAGCAGACCGATTTCGGCAAGTTCATGGACCCGGTGGCCGATAAATTCCTGATCGCCTTGGCCCTGGTGTCATTCGTAGCCCTAAAAGCGGCCAGCACCTGGATGGTGATGATCATCATCGGCCGGGAATTTTTAATAATGGGCCTGCGGACCCTGGTGGCCTACCGCCGGGAGGTGATGGAATCCAGCTTTCTGGCCAAGATCAAGACCTTCAGCCAGATGGCCGCAGTATTCGGGATACTGCTGTACATATGCCTCAACGATTGCGTGGATGCGGGCCTTATTAGCATCTCCTGGCAGTTCCTGGCCGATTTGAAATTCGCCTTCGATGCCCTGCTGTTCCTGGCCATGCTGCTGACCCTGCTTTCCGGGCTGGACTATGTGATCAAGAACCGCTGGCTGATCCTGGGACTTTTCAGGGACAACCTGTAAATGAAGAATATAATCAATAAGATCGCCCTGATATTGGCCTCCGGCTTCGGCTCGGGATATTCGCCGGTGGCCCCGGGCACCGCCGGAAGCCTGCTGGCCGTTATCATCTGGTGGCTGGCGCCGCAAGTCTGGTGGCTAAGGGCATCATTGCTGGTCATTTCCTTGATTCTGGGGATATGGTCAGCGACTGAAGCGGAGAAAAAATGGGGGCATGATAACGGCCGGATCGTGATAGACGAGGTGGCCGGAATGTGGATCACGCTGTTGTTTTTGCCCAAGGTGTTTCTGGTATATCTGATAGCTTTCCTGCTGTTCAGAGCCATGGATATAATAAAGCCGCTGGGAGCCAGGCAGATTCAAAACCTCAAGGGCGGCTGGGGTGTGGTGGCCGATGATGTGCTGGCCGGAATCTATGCCAACATACTCGGGCAGATAACGGTGATGATATTTTGGAAGCAGAATCATGTCCCGCTGAATATTATTTTGAATTTATTTTAGCGAGTTGAAGATAGTGCCTGAAATCGCTCTATACAGATTCAATGATAATGTGAAGGTAAATTATACGGGCAGAAGAGTGGTTTTGCCTTCCCAATATGCGGCCGATTGCGAAACCCATTGGCGTTCACTGATGAAAGCTGGTAGAAAACATTTTCGCGGTGATGTTTTTACGATCAGCGAAGAAGTCATTGGGTCAGATGGAATTGTGCTCTCGGCAGAATTGACAGATTATGCGCATTTTATTTATACAATCCATAGGAGATCGTTTGGGAGATACGGCTGCCGGATCATTTATGCATCGACATTGATAGTGACATCCGATGGGAAGTTTGTAATTGGGATCATGGGTAAGGATACTTTTGCGCCGGGAAAGTTGCAATTGGTCGGAGGAGGCGTCGATCAGGGTGACATTGCAGGTCATCAGATCGACCTGAATCGCTGCATCAAGAAAGAAATTGCAGAGGAGGTCGGCATAGATGTAGGAAATACGTCGGTGGTAAAAAGCTTTGAGCCTTATTTATTGAAAACGGGTGGGCCATCCAATTTCTATTCGGCTATCTTTAAGCTTGACCTGACGGCCGACGAGAATGGTTTATCGCTGCTTTACGAACGCCATGTTCAGAATCTGATGCGGCAAGGGAAATCGCCCGAATTCAGCTCGTTGCTATTTGTTCCTGCGGATGCAGGATCGGTTGATGGGCTTGTAACATTCAATCAGAGAGAGAAAGATGAGAATTTGATCCCGGCATTAAAAGCCGCGATAGGATTATATCCGGTGAAAACATTAGCAGAGAATAACGGCAGACTATGAAAGCCGCCATAATCACCATAGGCAACGAGATCCTTTCCGGGATGACGTTAGATACCAATGCCGCATACCTGTCGCAGGAACTGGGGAAGATAGGCATTGAGGTGGTTCTTAAAATCTCCGTCGGGGACAGACCGGCAGATATCGGTCAGGCTTTTAAGCAGGCATTGGCCGGAACGGATATCGTCCTATGCACCGGGGGGCTGGGGCCGACCAGCGATGATATTACCAAGAGGGTGGCGGTAAAATTTTTCAAAGCGAAGTTAAAACTGGATAAAGGAACTCTGGAACATATCCACTCCCGGTTTGCCAAACGGGGAATAGAGATGCCGGCCTGCAACCGGGGCCAGGCAATGGTGCCGAACAAGACCGAAGTGCTGTTCAATCCCGAAGGCACCGCTCCGGGTTTGTTGTTCAAGAAGGCCAAAAAGATATTGGTCCTGATGCCCGGCGTGCCCCGCGAGATGAAGGCCATCTTTGCCGGATCTTTGAAAGAAAGGCTGACGGCCTTGAGCAAAGGAATGGATATCCGAGTTGTTACATTAAGAACCACCGGGATAGCAGAATCGGCTGTCTCTGAAAAATTGTCCGGTTTTGAAAAGGAGCTGGCCAAAGGCGCCCTGGCCTACCTGCCTACGCACCTTGGCGTGGACTTGAGACTTACTATTTCGGGAAAAAACTTAAGCGTAATAGATAACAAACTGAACGATTTGTCGGAAAAAATCACCGGCGTGTTGGGGCACGTTATATATGGAAAAGACGATCAGACGATGGAAGAGGTGGTCGGCCGCTTGCTGAAGGAAAAGAAACTCACCTTGACCACCGCCGAGTCATGCTCCGGGGGATTGATAGCGGATAGGATTACCAATATCTCCGGATCTTCAGATTATTATCTGGGTTCGGCCATCGCCTACAGCAATATCCTTAAAGAGAAGATGCTGGGGGTAAAATCCCAGACCCTGCGCTTGCACGGCGCAGTCAGCAAGGAGACGGCGATAGAGATGGCCAACGGGGTGCGGGGAAGGCTGGGCAGCGATTTAGGGCTGGCCATTACCGGCATCGCCGGGCCAGGCGGTGGGACGGATAAAAAGCCGGTGGGATTGATATTCATGGCCGTGGCCGGGCCCAAGGGGACGGTGGTTGAGGAACGAAGGTTCCTGGGCCAGCGCCGGCATATCAAAGAATCGGCCGCCCAGGCGGCGCTCAACATGCTGAGATTATATTTACTGAAATAAATATCATTGCCAACGTCATTCTGACTTTGGCCGCATGCCGTGGTAACCGAAGAATCCAATGCTACACATTCGGCTTGTAAAATGAATGCAGTTCTCAGTGTGACAGACCTTTATGTCACCCTGAGCCAAGCAACATGCCCAGCAAGTCGAACGGGTGACGTTATATATCCAGCAAGGTAAAATTATATTGAATAATCTATTGTCACACATTCGATTTGTGTGATAAAGGCAATACTCAGTGTGACAAACCACGATTTCTCGGGAATGACAGGAAGCACAAATGAGCACCACTAAAATAATCCGCTGTTTTATTGCCCTGGAAATGCCGATTGAGATTCAGATAAAACTGGGGGACATCATCGGGCAATTAAAAAAGACCGGGGCCGACGTCAAATGGGTCGATCCGTCCAACATTCACCTGACACTGAAGTTTTTGGGCGAGATCCCGGAATCCGCTGTCCTGCGGGCCGGGCTCGGACTCAATACCCTTAAGGGGAAGTTTAAAACCATTCATTCCGGCTTGGGCGGGCTGGGGGCTTTCCCTTCGTTGGACAGGCCAAAGGTGATCTGGGCCGGGTTGTCGCAGGGCGCAGAAGAGATCAAAGAAATTTATCGGGAAGTGGAGAGACTGACAGCCGATATCTCTGAAGAAGAGAAGGGCCGGGAATTCAGCCCGCATTTGACTTTGGGGCGGGTACGCTCGAATAAAAATATTCAGCAGTTGAAGGAAGCGATAAAGAAGGCCGATATTCCTAAAAATGATATTAGGATCACCCGCCTGGCATTGATGAAAAGCACCTTGACCCGCGAAGGGGCGATATACTCGGTGTTGAACGAGGCTGAGCTGGTCTGAGTTCATTAACCACAAAGACAAAGTAATTCTTCATATGCAACCGTATTTTCTCTCTCTTGCCAAACCCCAAGATTAATGTTAGAATTACAAGTTATCATTGCGTAATATCAAATTAACCATAGAGTACGACGGGACCGATTTTGCCGGCTGGCAGTTCCAGCCCGGCCAGAGAACGGTCCAAGGCCTGTTGGAAGCAAAGCTTTCCTCCATGCTGGAGGAGAAGATCTCCATCCTCGGCTCCGGACGCACCGACGCCGGGGTGCATGCCGTCGGGCAGGTGGCCAATTTCAAGACCTCCCGCGATATCCCTCTGCGGGCTTTCGAGGACGGCTTGAATTCATTATTGCCGCATGATGCGGCAGTCATCAAGGCCGAGGAGGCGGCCGAAAAATTCCACGCCCGGTTTGACGCCAAGAGCCGGCGTTATCGCTATCAGATCATCTTCCGGCGCTCGCCGTTAAAGGAACGCTTCGCCTGGCGCATGCTTTACAAGGCCGATCCCGCCATTCTGCAATATCTGGCCGCTCAAATTTCAGGGCAGCATGATTTCACCTCGTTCTCCTCGACCCAGGCCGAGGTCAATAACTTTATATGCCTGATCGAGAAGGCCGGGTGGACTTTTACCGATGATATGTGGACCTTCGAGATAAAAGCCAACCGGTTTCTGCATAATATGGTCCGCATACTGGTCGGAACGATGATAGACATGGCCCGCGGGCAGATGGATCATAACGATTTCGAAAAGATCCTGACCGTAAAGGACCGGACCCTGGCCGGGAAGACCGCCCCGGCCTGCGGTTTGTGCCTGATGGAGGTATTGTACTAAATGCAGGTATTCATCAACGAAGCGGCCTTCTGGGGACTGCTGGTCTCGGCCATCGAGGTCTACAAGAAGGAATCCTACGGGCTGCTTTTGGGCCACCGGGACGGCGACATGTTCATGGTGGTCAACGCCATCGCCTGCCAGAAGGCCGAGCGGCACGCCACCTGGGTCAAGGCCAGGGACAAATCGTATTCCCGTATTGTAAACTTTTTTGAGAACCTGCCCAACCTGTACATAGTGGGTGATTTTCATTCCCACCCCCGGCACAACACTGCCTTGAGCGAGGACGATCTTTACGGCATGAGCCCGGGCCACGTCTACATCGTGATGGAGATCAAGGACAAGGGCAAGGAAAAATACTGGAGCTACAACGAGGACGGCACCCTGTCCGGCACCACCGACAACTGGTTCATCAAGATCGCCGCCCATTACATAGATCCCGACACCGGAAAACACCGGATGGCCGACGTGCTGTGCCCATTTGCCATCGGGTTCAACATAAAAGCGAGAACACCATCGAGATGATAGAGAAGAAACTAATAAAGATCGAAGAGCGTCACCGCGAGTTGGAGAAGCTGATCAGCGACCCGGCGATCATATCCGACCAGCAGAAATACCGCGACCTGTCCCGGGAGTATCGCCAGGCCTCCCCCATAATTGCCAAGTATGCCGAGTATAGGGATATCGCCAAACAATTAAATGACAACAGGGCCATGGTGGCCGAGGGGGGAGACAAGGAGCTGACCGAGATGGCCCAGGCCGAGATCCCGGAGTTGGAGGCCAGATATCAGAACCTTACCGAGGAGCTTAAAAAACTTCTGGTGCCAAAGGATCCCAGCGATTTCAAGAACGCCATTGTGGAGATCCGGGCCGGGACCGGCGGCGAGGAGGCGGCCATATTCGCCGGTGACCTGTACCGGATGTATGTTCGCTATGCCGAGCGCAAGGGATTCAAGATAGACATCATGAACTCCAATCCCACCCAGCTGGGCGGCTTCAAGGAAGTGATCTTCAGCGTGCAGGGGGAGGGAACCTACGGGCAGTATAAATACGAAAGCGGAGTGCACCGGGTCCAAAGGGTGCCGCGCACCGAGGCTTCGGGACGGCTACACACCTCGGCGGCCACGGTGGCCGTCCTGCCCGAGGCCGAGGAGGTGGACCTGCAGATAAACCTCAGCGAACTCAGGGTGGACACCTTCTGTTCCTCCGGGGCCGGCGGGCAGTGCGTCAATACCACCTATTCGGCGGTGCGGATCACCCATATACCCAGCGGGCTGGTGGTGTCCTGCCAGGATGAGCGATCACAGATCAAGAATCGGGCCAAGGCCATGACGGTGCTGCGTTCCCGTCTGCTGGAGAAGATGGAGCAGGAGCGCAACGCCAAGCTGGCCCAGGAGCGCAAATCGCAGGTCAAATCGGGCGACCGCAGCGAGAAGATCAGGACCTACAACTTTCCCCAGAACCGGGTGACCGATCACCGCATCGGGCTGACCCTCTACAATCTGGACGGGGTGATGGACGGCCAGATAGACGAGATCATCAGCGGCCTGACCAATGCCGAACAGGCCGAGGGACTGGAAGTGGCGGAAGAGGACATTTAAAATATAGGATTGAATACGATTATGAAAAAATGGTATTACCAGTGCATATTCTTAGTGTCGGTACTCTAACTTTGCCAACATATATTTTTGCCGACTCCCGGTATATATCCCCGGGTATTAAATTTGGTTATACTTTTGGCAAAGGAGGTGGGGTCACAGTTGGTGCCGAGGTAAGCTATATCGTATGGTATAAGAATGCCGCTAATGCTGTAGTATTGAACTTTGATATTTGCGGGAATGAGGATAAGTTACAGTTCAGCAAACTTCATTTGGGTTACCAGGTCAGTAGCATCGTAGGGGCCGAGGCCGGACCAACGATAATATGGACAGATCAGGAAACGCTTTACGGCCTGACCCTGACGCCTTTTGCGGGGTTTGTCATGCCATATGTTTATTGTTCCTACACTATGATCCTAAATAAAGAACGAGATTTTGGGGAGGCTGGATTCTTGCTTAAATTTCCCATATCCTTGCCAGGCCATCCTCCTCCAAGTATCGGGTTAAACTAAACTATAGCACAATTGCCAAGTTTTTTTTGCCAACACATAATTGCAGGGCTGAGCATATGAAAGGGTAGTAATCAAGTAATATATGATTGAAAAACAACCTGTATGACCATCGGTGAACTTTTAAATTACGGTTTCGACCATCTCTCCCAAGCCGGCATTCCCGACGCGGTGCTGGAGGCCGAATTGCTATTGGAATACGCCATAGGCAAGGAGCGAATATATCTGCACTTGCATCGTAGTCAAAACGTATCCGAAACCGACCAGGAAAAATATCAGTCATATATCGCCGACCGTTGCCGGCACCAGCCTTTACAATACATCGTCGGGCAGACGGAATTCTACGGCCTGAAGTTCAAGTCCGACAAACGATCCCTGATCCCCAGACCCGAGACAGAGATCCTGGTGGAGGAGGTGCTGGAGCATTGGCAGCCGGGGTTCCACTCCATACTCGATATCGGAACAGGCAGCGGCATCATCGCCATCGCTCTGGCCAAGCATCTGGCTTCGGCAAGGATAACTGCGATTGATCAGAGTTCCGGGGCACTGGAGCTGGCCGGAGAAAATATAAAACTTCACGGCCTGGAGGGCAGGATAATCTTGGCTCAGGAGGATCTTTTCCCTTCGGCGCCTGATAAATTTGACTGTATCGTATCCAACCCGCCATATATTCCCAGCAATCAGATGGCCGGGTTGCAGCCGGAGGTCAGGCTGTTTGAACCGGCTCTGGCCCTGGACGGCGGGACGGACGGACTGGACTTTTACCGCAGGATAGCCGGCGGTGTTGCCGGTCGTCTCAATCATCCGGGGTTTGTCGCTCTAGAGGTCGGGATGGGGCAGGCGGAGGTGGTGGCCAAGATGATGAGTCAGGCGCTTCCGGAATCCGAAATAATCATTAAAAAGGATCTGGCCGGGATAAATAGGGTGGTGCTGGTGAAAATGCAATAACCCCAAGGGATAAAATGTCTTGACAATGGTAAAGTTATACAGTATCATTACTTCCTATTGTTGATAATCCCCAAATAACAGGCGATTTTGATCAGATGAGAATAGACAAACATCCCATCCTTGACTTCAAAAAAGAGACCAGGATAAAGTTCTATTTCGAGGAACAGCCGGTTGAAGGGTACCAGGGAGAACCCATTGCGGCTGCTTTGCATGCCGCCGGGATCAAGGTGCTGCGCCACAGCGTGAAGCTGGACAGACCCCGGGGCTTTTTTTGTGCGGTGGGAAAGTGCTCATCCTGCCTGATGGAGGTGGATGGGGTGCCCAATGTCTTCTCGTGCATCACACCCATCAAAGAAGGCATGAAAGTGAGGCGGCAAAAGGGGCGGGGCCGGATCGCCATAAACTGAATCAATAATACGCTACTGCTTTTAAGAATCCATGACAAACACCGACTTTCTTATCATCGGGGGCGGCCCGGCCGGGCTGATGGCGGCGCTGTCGGCCTCGGAGTTCGGCTTGGAGCCGTTGATAATTGATGAGAACCAGGCCCTGGGGGGCCAACTGATAAAGCAGACCCACATGTTCTTCGGCTCCAAGGCCGAGCGGGCCGGGACCAGGGGTTTTGAGATAGGCCTGGAACTGGAGCAGGAGATAGGGAAGCGCCACATTCGGATAGAACGCCAGGCCTCGGCGGTGGGATATTATCCCGACGGGACGGTGGCGGTGTTGCAGAACGAAAAAGTTACTCCGCTCCAGCCCAAAGCCATTCTGGTGGCCACCGGGGCCTCGGAGAATTTCGTTTCCTTTCCCGGCAGCGACCTGCCGGGGGTCTACGGAGCCGGTGCGGTGCAGACCCTGATGAACGTCTACGGCATCAAACCGGGCCGCAGTGTACTGATGGTGGGCTCCGGCAACATCGGGCTGATAGTTTCTTACCAGTTGATGCAGGCTGGGGTTCAGGTCAAAGCCATCATAGAAGGCCTGCCGAAGATCGGCGGGTATCTGGTGCATGCTTCAAAGATCGCCCGGGCGGGGGTGCCTATACTCACCCGTCATACCATTCTCAATGCTTTAGGAAGCGAACAGGTCAGCGGGGCGATTATATCTAAAATTGACGATAAATGGCAGACCATAGAGGGCACCCAGCAGACGCTGGAGGTGGATACCATCTGCCTATCGGTGGGGCTTTCCCCGCTGACCGAACTTTTATGGCAGGCCGGCTGCCAGATGAATTACATCCCGGAGCTGGGGGGCCAGGTGGCCTGGCATGATGAACTGATGATGACCAACGTTCCGGGGATCTTCACCGCCGGCGACGTCAGCGGGATCGAAGAGGCCTCCACCGCCATGCTGGAGGGCGAACTGGCCGGGCTGGGGGCGATCAAATTTCTCAAGGGCGATTCAAAGGAATTGCAATGCCGGATAGACGATACTAACTGCCGTTTGGCAGGGCTCCGTGCCGGTCCGTTCGGGCAGAAGGCCAGGGAGGGGAAGTGCAAGCTGGCGGAGTGCCGGAGATAGACAACGAATTATCTTAAAATAAAAATGCAAGATGGTTTCATGAGTTGTAAAAAGAGACAAAGCGAGAAAAAACCGTTGGTTATGGTTCGCCAGGGACATTTAGACGATGTGGAGGGAGCTAGGAACTTCGACCGTTTGTTTTGGCATCGTATAGGCTCAAGCGGACGGCTTATGGCAATGTGGGATTTGTTGAAAGTTTATTATTTGTTGAAAGGGCGCAATGGAAATATACCAAGATTACGAAGATCTGTTACGCATATTCAACACCGGTAGAGTAAGATATCTTCTGATAGGGGCATTTGCTGTATCCTATTACGCTCAACCTCGATACACAAAAGACATTGACATATGGGTAGAACCTACTCCGACAAATGCTGAGAAAGTATTTAAATGTCTTGCTGTTTTCGGTGCCCCGCTTAATAAGATCAAGATGTCGGATTTGTCAAAAAAGGGAACGATATTTCAGATAGGGGTTGAGCCTGTGCGTATCGATCTTATTACTGATATAAACGGAGTTACTTTTAAAAAGGCGTGGAGTAACAGAAAAAAAGGAAGATTTGGGGAAACAAATACAAATTTCATAGGCCTTAAAGACTTGATTGTTGCCAAACGCTCAGCCAACCGTTTGCAGGACAGGTTGGATCTCGAAAATTTAGTTCCGCTTTTAAAGAAAAGGTAACGACCGCAAACTGGCGGAATGCAAGAGATAAAGAATAGCCTCAATACTGTTGTTTAGAGTTAAAAGTTACAGATGCTCAGCGAAAAATTGACATCCTGCGGGATTGCAGATACTACCGATATCCAAACCTCTTGGCCATCTGAGGAGCGGCTGAAAAAAGGCCCGGTGGTCATCGTGGAATGCTTCCAGGAGATACCCTGCAATCCCTGCGAGACCAGCTGTCCCCGCAATGCCATCGTGGTGGGGGTGAATATAAACGACCTGCCCAAGGTGGATCACAACAAGTGCAATGGCTGCACCGTCTGCGTCTCCCGCTGTCCGGGCCTGGCCATCTTCGTGATAGACCAGAATTACTCCCCGACCGAGAGCACCATTACCATGCCCTACGAATTCCTGCCGCTGCCCCAGAAGGGCGATATGGTCGATGCCTTGGATCGCGCAGGTGAAAAATGTTGCCGGGCCAAGGCGATCAAAGTGGTTAACACCAAGGCCCAGGGCAAGACCCCGCTGGTGACTCTGGCCATACCTCGGGGAATGGAAAAGTCAGTCCGGTTTTTCAAAATGGTTTCCTGATTTTTTGCCACCAATCCAAATCGTGAATTGTGAATCGTGATTTTGTGTGTCTTAGTGTCACTTCGGCCCTGCTCAGTGCATGCTTTGTGGCTGATAAAAAAATAAAAATATATCATTAATAACCAAAAGGGACGTTATGACCAAGATCAAATCCGCAGTCCTGCTGATGTTGTTCCTGCTTTCGGCCCTGGCCCCGGCCCTGGAGCCGCCGACCGATATCAAGCTGACTGACGCTCCCAATGATGACGGCTCCATCGTCATCATGGAATGGCAACCATCCCTCTCGGAGAATGAACCCGGCTTCATGGGCTACAATATCGAGCGGTCCGGGCTGCCCAACGACTCCTTCCAGATGATCGCCTGGGTCCCCAAGGGATACGTCGAGCACCAGGATAATTCGGTCGAGGTTATGGGTAAAAATTATTATTATAAGGTGGTGGCCGTCAATGAGAGCGGCGACAGCGCTGTCAGCGCCGTAGCCGGGCCGATAGCCACCACCCAGGACTGGTTCAATACCGGAAAGCTGAACACCCTGTTCGGAACCTTCCTTTTCATCGCCATCACCCTTTTATACATCTACTGGGCCCGCAAGGGCAAGCTGTTCATCCGGCGCATTGCCGGCCTGGACGCGGTGGAGGAGGCCATCGGCCGGGCCACCGAAATGGGGCGGCCGATACTTTACTGCAACGGCATCGGATGGATAGATTCCATCTCCACCGTGGCTTCCCTGAACATCCTGGGGCAGGTGGCCAAGAAGACCGCCAAGTATGACACCCCGCTGACCGTCCCCACCGCCGACCCGGTGGTTCATGCGGTGGCCCGGGAGATGGTCAAGGAGGGCTACAAGAGCGCGGGCCGCCCGGATCTGTTCAAGGAGGACTCGGTATATTTTATCACCAGTGATCAGATGGGATACGCCGCGGCCCTGGCCGGGATAATGGTCCGCGAGAAGCCGGCCACCAACTTCTTCATGGGCTATTATGCGGCCGAATCCCTGGTGCTGGCCGAATCGGGCGCCGCCACCGGTGCCATCCAGATAGCCGGGACCGATCAGATTTCCCAGCTGCCGTTCTTCATCACCGCCTGCGATTACACCCTGATCGGCGAGGAGCTGTATGCCGCCTCGGCCTATCTGTCCAAGGAGCCGCTGCTGGTGGGAAGTCTTAAGGGCCAGGACGCTTGCAAGCTGGTGATCATCCTGTTCGTCCTGCTGGGCACCCTGGCGGCCCTGATCTTCCGTTCCGATCTTATCTACAACCTGTTCAGAATTCACTAAAGGTAAATGAATATGAAAAAAAATATTCCCTTGGCCATAGTCTTCGTGCTGGGGGCGGCCTTCATCATCCAGTTCTTCATCCCCAGCCGGCCGTCTCAGATAGCCTTCAATACCATGATTGAATGGGACCTGATCCTCATTGTCTTCGCCTCGGTGATCGCGGTGGACAGCCTGGTGCGCCACCATATCCTGAAGATCTCCCGCCAGACCAAGGGCTGGGGTTACAGCATCGTCTATCTGGGCGCGGCGGTGTTCATGATCCTGGCGGCGGTGTTCAGCGGCACCCGGGAGGGCAGTTTTTATATGAAGCTGTTCAATTACGCCCTGGCCCCCATGCAGGCCACCATGTTCGCCATCCTGGCCTTCTACATGGCCTCGGCCAGCTACCGGGCCTTCCGGGCCAAATCCACCGAGGCCACCATGCTGCTGGTCTCGGCCTTCATCGTGATGCTGGGCCTGATCCCGCAGGGGGCCGCCATCTGGAGCGGCCTGCCCGAATTTTCGGAATGGCTGATGCTGATTCCCAATATGGCTGCCAAACGGGGCATCACCTTCGGCATCGGGCTGGGCATCACCGCCACCTCCCTGAAGATCATTCTGGGGATAGAACGCAACTGGATGGGGGGCCACTGAGATGCTTAAGTTTTTGGCCAAGTTCGGAAAGCTGGATCGCCGGATCGTATTCGCCCTTCTGCTGGTTTCCATTCTGGTGCCGCTGCTGTTCAACATAAAACCCCGGTTCTATGTTGATTCCGCCACCAAGGGTATTTATGATTATGTGGATCACATCAAACCCAACGGGCGCCCCCTGCTGGTATCCTTCGATTACGATCCCCAGGTGGCCGCCGAGCTGGATCCCATGGCCCGGGCGGTGCTGCGGCATTGTTTTGCCCGGGGGGTAAAGGTGGTGGGGATGTCCTTAGCACCTCAGGGCGACGCCATCGGCGAGGGGATCATCACCCAGGTGGCCAAAGAGTACGATAAAAAATTGGGCCGTGATTATTGCTATTTTGGCTTCAGGCCCGGGGGCACCATTATCATGCTGCAGATGGGGGTCAATGTCAAAAAGGCCCTGCCGCTGGATTATTACCAGACGCCCTACGACAGCCTTCCCATGATGAAAAACATCCACAACTACGACGACATCGCCATGGTGCTGTCCCTGGCCGGCTCCACCTATCCGGTACAATGGATGATTTTTGCCGGCACCAAATTCGGTGTTATAATTGGAGCCGGGCAGACGGCGGTGATGGCCCCGGATAATTATCCCTTCCTGCAGACCAAGCAATTTATCGGACAGCTGGGCGGCATGAAGGGCGGGGCGGAATACGAACAACTCATCGTTGATGCGGGGTATTACCATAAACCGGATGTAGCCAGCAAGGCCATGGGGGCCATCGCCTATTCGCACCTGCTGATCATCCTGCTGATCATTCTGGGGAATATCGGATATTTCATCTCCAAAAAGATCGAACAGAAAAAATAATCCCGTCATTCTCAGAACTTTTTTAAAACTAAGGATATAAAGATGAGCACAAATATCTGGATATGGATAGCGGCCCTGCTGAGCCTGGCCATTTTCTCCTATCTCTATAAGGACAACCCGGCCTTCAGATTCGCCGAGCACCTTTTCACCGGGCTGTCGGTGGGCTATTTCATCGTTCTCTACTGGAATAATTATACCCTGCCTTATATCGTCACCCCCCTTAAGAATCACCAGTGGATCACCCTGATCCCCATGGCCATCGGGATGATGTATCTTTTCCGGTTCGTGCCCAAACTGAACCATCTGATCCTGATTCCCATCGCGGTCAGCCTGGGCTTCTGGAACGGGATGTCCATCCCGGTCACCTTCGAGGCCGACGTTTTAAAGCAGATCCAGGGGACCATGATCAACACCTCCATGATGAGCAACATCTGGCACCCCCAAAAAGGGCTGCTGGTGGGCCTGCTGGTGATGGTGGGGGTGATCAGCACCATCACCTATTTCTACTTTTCCCGGGAGCACAAGGGGCCGCTCAAGGTGACCGCCAACATCGGCATCTGGTTCGTGATGATCGGCTTCGGGGCCACCTTCGGCTACACCGTCATGGCCCGGGTATCATTGTTGATCGCCCGGATGCAGTTCCTGTTCACCGACTGGATACATCTGATAAAATAAGCCAGGCCAGGGGCAGTTTTAAACGTTCGAAAGGTCATAAAGGTTATTAGTGTATATAATCAACAACCAAAAAACGGAGAATATTGATGAGGCTTAAAATTTATGCCCTGCTGCTGGCGATGGCGGCGGCCCTGCCGTGTCTGGCAGCGCCTCCCGGGCCGGCGGCCTCGGAGGCACCGATGGCGGCCGTCACCGTAGCCCCGCCGTCCGGCATCAAAGCCGCCGACACCCCCAACGACGCCGGCAATGCCATTACCGTGAGATGGCAGGCCTCGCCGGACGAGGCCCGAAAGATGATCGAGGGCTACGAGGTCCTGCGGGCCGAGACCCCGGACGGGGAATTTATCAAGGTGGGTTATGTGCCCTACGGTTTCACCAGCTTTGACGATCAGGATGTCCCGGCCAACGGGAAAGAATATTTCTACCGGGTCAAGGCGGTGGGCCGGGAGAGCCAGGCCCTGAGCCTGGCGTCCGTCTCGGCCAGGTCGGCGGAACAGTGGTTCAATACCATGCGCATCAACGCCCTGGTCAGCTGCCTCCTGTTCACCCTGATCGTGGTGATCTTCATCTCCCGGGCCAAGAGCGGCCAGAGCCTTTTCATCCGCCGTATCGCCGGCTTGGCGGCGGTGGAGGAGGCGGTGGGCCGGGCCACCGAAATGGGCCGCCCCATTCTTTATGTGCCGGGGCTGTCCTCCATCTCCGACGTGGCCACCATCGCCGCCCTGAACATTTTGGGGCAGGTGGCTAAGAAGACCGCCGAATACGACACCCCATTACTGGTGCCCAACCGCGACCCGGTGGTATTCACCGTGGCCCAGGAGATCGTCAAGGAGGCCTACAACGAGATCGGCCGGCCCGACGCCTACAATCACGACTCGGTGTTCTACCTGACCGACAGCCAGATGGGTTTCGCCTCCGGGGTGGACGGCATCATGGCCCGGGAAAAACCGGCCACCAATTTCTTCATGGGCATGTTCTGGGCCGAAAGTCTGATCCTGGCCGAAACCGGGGCCGAGACTGGGGCCATCCAGATAGCCGGCACCGACGCCATTCACCAGCTGCCGTTCTTCATCACCGCCTGCGATTACACCCTGATCGGCGAGGAGCTGTATGCCGCCTCGGCCTACCTTTCCCGCGAACCGATGTTGCTGGGGACCCTTAAAGGCCAGGATTGGAGCAAGGCCGTCATCGTGCTGCTGCTGATAGCCGGCCTGGCCGTATCGCTGATAAACCCCGGAATCAGGGAAATCATCCTGCAAATGCTAAAGGTAGGGTAAGGAGAAAAAATGAAAAGACAGATACCTTTGATAATCGTATTAATCCTGGGGATATTCTTCTTCTTCCAGTTCTTCGTCCCCAGCCGGATTTCAACCAACATCTTACAGACCACCCTGCAGTGGACCATCGTCATCAGCGCTTTTGCCATCGTGCTGGCCATCGGCAGCCTGTTCAACCACCACATGCTCAAGATCAGAAGGCGCAAGCCCCATTGGTGGAACAGCATTGTGACCCTGGCGGCCCTGGTGGTGATGGCACTGCTGGGCATCTTCGGGAGGGTTAAGGGCCTGGAGCCGTTGGGAGAGTTGTATCGCAAGCTGTTCCATTATGTACAATCGCCTATGGATCAGGCCATGTTCGCCATTTTGGCCTTCTACATGGCCTCGGCCGCCTACCGGGCCTTCCGGGCCCGTTCCCAGGAGGCGGCCCTGCTGCTGATCTCCGGTTTCATAGTGATGCTGGGGGTGATCCCCTTCGGCTCCATGCTCTGGACCAAGATCCCCGACATCGCCGAATGGATCATGATGGTCCCCAATATGGCCGCCAAGCGGGGGATCCTGTTCGGAGTGGGCCTGGGGATAACGGCCACCTCGCTGAAGATAATTCTGGGCATTGAACGCAGCTGGCTGGGAGGAGGCGGCAAATGAAGATATTAGAAAACCTGACCAAGATAAACCGCCGGTATATCTTTTTGCTGGTGGCCCTGGCGGTGATCTTTCCCCTGGTGATCCCCATGAAACTGCCCACCATCCCGGGGAAATATACCGTCAAGCTTTACGATTTCATAGATCAGATACCGCCCCAGAGCCAACCGGTGCTGATCGCAGCCGATTACAGCCCCTCCATGATGCCGGAGCTGCAGCCAATGCTGGAGGCTGTCATCCGGCACTGTTTTGCCAAGAAGATCCGGGTCATGATCCTGACCCTTGATCCCAACGGCGCGGCCCTTTCGGAGGCGGCCCTAAAAAAGATCGCTCCGGAACACGGCGCCCAGAACGGGAAGGATTACGTTTTCCTGGGCTTCAAGCCGGGCAACGCCCTCGTGATTATGTCCATCGGCGAAAATTTCCGGCAGGCCTTTCCCACCGACTTCTACGGGGTTCCGTTGGACAGCCTGCCGATGATGGCCGGCGTCCGCAACTATGCCGATGTGCCGTTGGTGGTCTCCATCGCCGGAAGCGCCGTAACCCAGAGCTGGATCAACTTTGCCCATACCCGCTATCATGCCAATGTCGGCGCCGGCTGCACCGCGGTCAGCACCGCCGACTATTATCCCTTCCTGCAGGCCGAGCAGTTAGTGGGACTTTTAAACGGCATGAAAGGGGCCAGCGAGTATGAATACCTGAACCAGAAGAACGGCTATTCCAGTGCTGTTCAACTGGCCACCAAGGGCATGAACGCCGTTTCCATCGTCCACCTGCTGTTGATGCTGTTCATCATCCTGGGCAATATCGGCTATCTGGTGACCCGGCACAATCAGAGCAAGAAGTAAGGAGAGCGAAATGATATTTTCAACCAACCCCTGGGTGTGGATTGCGGCAATACTCACGCTGTGCATCTTCTCATTTTTATACAAGGAAAATGCTTTCTACCGTTTTGCCGAGCATCTTTTCGTGGGCGTCTCGGCCGGATACGGCGTGGCCATCTACTGGAACAACGCCATAGTGCCCAATCTTTATGTGCCGGTTTTTCATCAGCACAATTACTGGTTCATCATCCCCGGCCTTATCGGAATGATGTTCTTCTTCCGGTTCAGCGCCAAAACCGGCTGGCTGATCCTGATCCCCCTGGCGGTGCTGCTGGGGACCGGCAGCGGCGTGTACCTGGCGCCCACTTTCCAGGCCGATGTCCTCAAACAGATGCAGAGCGCTATCGCCGATGCCACCAACCTTGAGCTGGGCGGCTGGGGCTTGGTCTGGGGCTTGGTCGCTTTCGTGGGAGTATTGACCACCTTGAGTTATTTCTTCTTCTCCCGGGAGCAGAAGGGGGCCCTGAAAATTTCGGCCAACATCGGCATCTGGTTCATCATGATAGGCTTCGGGGCCAGCTTTGGCAACACCGTTATGGCCCGGGTATCATTGCTGATCGGTAGGGTGCAGTTCCTGTTGACCGACTGGATACACATCATCAAGTAACTGACCTCTCCCTCAATCCCTCTCCTAATGCTTTAGGAGAGGGAAGGGTGAGGTTGTAATATTGAAAAGCATGGCAAATAACGACGATAAAATAATCTGCCGCTGTGAGGACATCACCGAGGCCGAGGTGCTGCGCGCCATAGAGCAGGGCACTGCCACTGCCGACGAGGTCAAGCGGCTGACCAGGGCCGGCATGGGCCATTGCCAGGGGCGGACCTGCCGCCGGCTGGTCAATCAGATCCTGGCCCGGAAGCTGGGCCAGAACCCGGAGGATCAAAAGCCCGTCACCCAGCGCTCGCCGTTGCAGCCCATCTCGCTGAAAATTCTGGCGGATTCATAAAAATGCCCAAGAGCACCGACATCATAATCATCGGTGGGGGCATCATCGGAGCGGCCACCGGGTACTATCTGTCCCGGGCAGGTTATAGGGTCCAGCTGATCGAGAAGGGTTATCTGTGCGCCGGATCCACCGGACGCTGCATCGGCGGCATCCGCCAGCAGTTCACATCGGAGGGGTCCATCAAACTTATGCTGGAGAGCGTAAGGCATTTCAGCGACATGAAGGAGGAGCTGGGGATAGATGTCCACTGGCATCCCGGCGGATACTTGTTTCTGGCCCACAGCCCGGAGAAGCAGGAAGCCTTTTTGGCCAATATCGCCGTTCAGCAGGGTTTCGGCCTGAAGGATGTCCGCTGGGTGGATGCCTACCAGGCCGGGCAGATTGCGCCAGGCCTGAATATCGACGGCCTGCTGGGCGGATCCTACTGCCCGTCCGACGGACAGGCCTATCCCTTTGCGGTGGTCAACGGTTATGCCGAGAAGATCAAATCACTGGGTGGGATCGTAAACACTTTTACCGAGGTAACCGCCATCCTGCAGAGCGGAGGCCGGGTGCAGGGGGTCAAAACCGTCGCTGGGGCCGAATATCAGGCCGATATCGTCATCAACGCCGCCGGGCCCTGGGCCAGGGAGGTCGGGCTGATGGCCGGCATCGAGGTGCCGGTGGAGCCGGAGCGGCATGAGGCCCTGATAACCGAAGGGGTGGACTACCTGAATATCCCCATGCTGGTGGATTACCGGGCCGACGGCGGCTATTTCCAGCAGTTCCGCCACAACGGGCAGTTCATCGGCTGCTATTCGCCGATCCCCAATGTGCCCGGACATTCCACCGCTTCCAGCTATGAGTTTTTGCAGGAGATGCCCAAGAGGATGCTTAAGCTGGTGCCGGCCCTGGGACCGGTCAAGGTGCTCCGCCAGTGGTCGGGCAGCTATGAGAACACCCCGGACGGCAATCCCATCCTAGACCGTTCGCCGCTGGATGGTTTCTATGTCATCGCCGGAATGTGCGGGCATGGCTTCATGCTGGGTCCGGCCATCGGGCGAATGGCGGCCGATTTCATAAAGAACGGCGCCAAAGAGCCGCCCGTCGCTGAGTTCGCCCTGGAGCGCGATTTTTCCAGCCAGGAGGCAATGAAGTAAATATATAGAAGTTATGGTAATTAAAAGGAGGAGAAAAAATGGACGCTCTTATCAAATTAATCGGGGCCAATGTCCGCAGGCTCCGCAAGGCCAAGGGCATCTCCCAGCAAAAGCTCGGAGAGAAGGCCGGATTCGATTACCGCTATATCGGCTTTATCGAGCAGGCCCGGGTCAACCCCACCATCAAGACCCTGGAGAAGGTGGCCAATGCCCTGAATGTCACGGTGCGCGATCTCTTTCCGGCAAATTCGGAAGTTGAAGCGAATAAAAAAGGGGTGCTGCCCAAGGTCAGCGACCGGGAGAGGATCACCTCCATCATCATGCGGGACCTGAACAAGGCGGACAATACAAAACTAAAGCAGCTGCGCCGCATCATCAAGATCACGGTCGGCACCGAAGATTAAGCGACCGCCTGGCGGAAGGTTGGAAAATTTTGAGATCCTCAATGATATTAGCCGGGGCCCTGGGAAAATTCAAAACCTTGTGAGATAGTATCTGTGACCGACCGGGATTATTTCAAACTTTTCGTCCCCTGAAGGGGATCGAAGGAGGACTGAATTATGCCAAATCAACCGATGAAGGTAATGCGGGTGTACCGTCGGGATCTGAGCGGCCTGCTGCATGACATGACCGACCAGACCCAGCCCTTTTATCTGGTGGAGGAGGAGACCCTGTGGCATCCCAGCTGCGACGTATACGAGACCGACGAGGAACTGGTCATCAAGCTGGAGCTGGCGGGGATATCCAAGGATGACATCAATATCAGCTTCGTCCCCGGGGCGATAGCCATCAGGGGCTCCCGGATGGACAATGCCGGCCAGGACCAGAAACGCTTCTACCATAAGATAGAGATAACCCAGGGCTGGTTCGAGAAGATCATCCATCTGCCGGAGACGGTCAGCGACAAGGTCAAGAGCTCGGTCTACAAGGACGGGATGCTGGATATCAGGATCTCCAAGGAAAAAGCCAGGACCGTGGAGATAAAGATAGAATAATCGAGACGACCGGGATCCCCGCCACTGAAGCACGGAAGTTTTTTCACCAAATCTTTACGGGTAAGGCCATGAATGGATTTGATTGCCTTCTATGGCCATCTTAAACCCAGCCCTTACTTGTCCGCCGCAGCTTAAGCGAAGGAGGAAGGGCTGGGTTAGAAGCAGATACTGTTCTCCAGGGTTAGGCCGTTCACGCCTGCGTGCTGAAGCTAACTGTGGCGCGCAAGCACGGCCTTTTCCTCAGTCTACCCATAAATACTCAGCGTAGTAAATGTCACCATATTTTCTGGTTTCCATACATAACTACTAACCATTGAATAGGTATTGAATGCCCGAAGAATCCAAAGAAGTAAAAATACCGGGAGAGCTTCCCATCCTGCCGCTCAAGGGGCAGGTGGTCTTTCCCTATCTGATAGTCCCCCTGGTCATCTCCAACGAGAAGATGATCAAGCTTACCGACGAGACCCTGCTGGGGAACAAGATCATCGGCCTGTGCACCCAGCTGAGGCAGGATACCGACGAGCCCAAGGAGGACGAGATCTACCAGGTCGGCACCGCGGCCCTGATCATCAAGATGCTCCGGTTCCCGGACGGCAGCATCAGGATACTGGTGCAGGGGTTGAACCGGATCAAGATCACCAAGTTCGTCCAGAGCGACCCCTATTTCAAGGCCAAGGTGGAGGTGCTCAAGGAGAAGGGCCGAAAGAGCATCGAGGCCGAGGCCCTGATGCGGAACGTGGTGTCCCTGTTCCAGAAGATCATCTCCCTGGCGCCCTACCTGCCGGACGAACTGCAGGCGGTATCCATGAACATCGAGGACAGCGGCAAGATGGCCGACCTGATCGCCTCCAACCTCAACCTGACCATCGCCGAGCGCCAGCAGATACTGGAGACCATTGATCCCAAGGACCGGCTTCAGAAGCTGATCCCGCTGCTTTCCAAGGAACTCTCCATTCTGGAGCTGGGCGACAAGATCCGAAACCAGGTCAAGATCGAGATGGACAAGGACCAGCGGGACTATTTTCTGCGGGAGCAGATGAAGGCCATTCAGCGGGAGTTGGGCGAGGGCGACGAGCATTCCCTGGAGGTGGGCAACCTGCGCAAGAAGGTGGAGAAGGCAAATTTAAGTCCCGAGGCCCTGAAGGCGGCTCATGAGGAGCTGGATCGGCTGGCCCGGATGCCTCCCCACGCCGCGGAGTACACCGTGGCCCGCACCTATATAGACTGGCTGGTGAAGCTACCCTGGAGCGTCTCCACCACCGACAGCCTGGACGTGGTGGCCGCCCGGAAGATACTGGACGAGGACCATTACGACCTGGAGAAGGTCAAGGACCGGATCATCGAGTACCTGGCGGTCCGCAAGCTTAAGGGGGACGCCAAGGGCCCCATCCTGTGCTTTGTGGGCCCTCCCGGGGTGGGCAAGACCTCCTTGGGCCGCTCCATCGCCCGGGCCCTGGGCCGGAAGTTCTACCGCATCTCGCTGGGCGGAATCCGGGACGAGGCCGAGATCCGCGGCTTCCGGCGCACCTATATCGGCTCGATGCCGGGCCGCATCATCCAGGGTTTGAAGCATACCGAGACCAACAACCCGGTGTTCATGCTGGACGAGGTGGACAAGATAGGGCTGGATTTCCGGGGCGACCCGTCAGCCGCCCTGCTGGAGGTGCTGGACCCCGAACAGAATTTCTCCTTCGCCGACCATTACCTGGACGTGCCCTTCGATCTCTCCAAGGTGATGTTCATCACCACCGCCAATGTGATGGATCCCATCCCCTCGGCCCTCAAGGACCGGATGGAGGTGCTGGAATTGCCGGGCTACATAGAGGAGGAGAAACTGCATATCGCCCTCAAGTACCTGGTTCCCAGGCAGGTCAAGGAGAACGGCCTGACCGAGGGGCATATCAAATTCAGCGATCTGTCCATCAGCCGGATGATCTCCCAGTACACCCGCGAGGCCGGGGTGCGGAACCTGGAGCGGGAGATCGCCACCGTCTGCCGCAAGGTGGCCAAAGAAGTGGCCTCCGGGGATAAAACCAAAAAGGTTGTCACCCCCCAGAGCCTGCATAAATATCTGGGCCCCCAGAAGGTATTTCCCGAGGTGGCCGAGCGGACCGGCGAGGTGGGCATGGCCACCGGGCTGGCCTGGACCCCGGTGGGCGGGGAGATACTTTTTATCGAGGCCACCAAGATGCTCGGCAAGAAGGGCCTCAGCCTGACCGGCTCCCTGGGCGAGGTGATGAAGGAATCGGCCCAGGCGGCCCTGTCATACATCCGGGCCAAATCCAGAACCTATAAGATTGATCCCCGCTTCTTTGAAAAATTCGATATCCACATTCATGTGCCATCCGGAGCCATCCCCAAGGACGGACCCTCGGCCGGGGTGACCATGGCCACCGCCCTGATATCGCTGCTGACCGACCGTCCGGTGAAGGCCAACCTGGCCATGACCGGCGAGATCACCCTGAGGGGCAAGGTGATGCCGGTGGGCGGAATCAAGGAGAAGGTGATAGCCGCCAAAAGGGCCGGCATCAGGGAGATCATCATGCCGGAGCAGAACCAGAAGGACCTGGAGGAGGTGCCGGATCATGTGCAAAAAAACTTGAAATTCCATTTTGTCAATAACATTGAGAGCGTGGCCAAAATAGCCTTTGGGCCGAAGATCCGGAAAGGCAGATGAATTGAGCCTGTTCACCGCCCTGGCCATAAACCTGTCCCGCCGATACGGCCGCCAAAAGCCGGTGGATTTCACCGGGGCTTTGAAAAAGCCCGGCAGGATCCTGTGCTTTCCGGCCCAGGACGACGGCGAACTGCTGTGCGCCATCCCGGCCATAAGGGCCCTGCGCAAACATTACCGGGATAGCCTGCTGACCCTGCTGATCGATGAGGACAAGCGCGGGCTGTGGCATTTTGACAACGAGGTGGACGAGGTGATCGATTTCCGCCCCCGGCTGGTCAAGGGACTGGCTTCCAAGGAATCCCGCCGGCTGAAGAGGATCTTCCGCCAGCGCCGGTTCGACCTGCTGCTGGATCTGAACTACCGGCCTTTGGAAAACCTGTCGTACCTGTTCTTCCGTTCCGGGATAGAAGTGCGGTACGGCCAGGAGACCGGGCGGGACTATCCCTTTAAGAATTTTATCATCAAAGCCGGGACTCTTTCGGCCGACGAGCCAACCCGCAGCCTGGATATCATCAAGCCTCTGGGGGCGCAGGTGTCCGGCCATCATCCGGCCTGGCCCAAGCTGGTGGGGCTGGAGGGTAAAAGGGAGTTCCGGGAAAGGCTCAAGGAGGAAGGCCTGAAAAAAGGCCAGGCGGTGCTGGCCCTGGACGGGAGCCATTGGAAGAAGAAGAACTTTGAAAAGACCCTGAGGGCCCTGACTAAAAACCCGCACCTCAAGCTGATCGTGATAAACCCCGCTGAAAAGACGCCGGAGCAGGATCTAAGCGGGCAGACGGTGATGAACTCGCCTTCGTCGGCCGAAACGGCCGAGGCCCTTTCCCAGACCCGGGGTTTCATCGGCTCCAAGAACGACGTCTTTTCCATAGCCTATATGCTCAAGGTTCCCAGCCTGATCACCGCCAAGCCCCACAGCCGCGGCCTTCCCCTGGCGGGGGAATTGCTGCAGATACGGCATGATAAGATGCCCTTCGAGATCAGCGATCAGGAGCTGGCTGTTTTCCTGCAAAAAATATTTTAAAATTCCTATTGACAAACACCGCTCCGAAATTGTATCATAATGCCATGCCAATCTTTGAGTTTGAATGCAGCAGGTGTAATCATAAATTTGAACAGCTGATGCGCCTCTCGGAAAGCAAGCCCCCCTGCCCGGATTGCGGCAGCGCCCAGACAGAAAAAATATTTTCCACATTCGGCTGCAGGACCGAGAGAGGTTTCGTTTCGGCCGGAAAGTCCGGAGGATGCGGCGGTTGTTCATCTCATAACTGTTCCAGTTGTAACTAAGGAGGGTTCACAAATGACTAAGGCTGATCTGGTGAAGTTGGTTTGCGATAAAACCGGGGTTACCCAGCGGGATGCCAAGATCGTGGTTGATTCCTTTCTGGAGGTCATCGCCCTGACATTGAGCGAGGGCAAGAACATCGAGATCAGGGGATTCGGCCGCTTCAAGGTCAAGGAGCGCAAGCCGCGCCTGGCCCGCAATCCCAGGCGCCCCACCGAGACGGTCCAGATACCTGCCAGGTTGGTCCCCATATTCCAGCCTTCCAACGAGCTGAAGGCTCAGGTCTCCAAGAAGTAAATAATAATAAAATATGATAAATCAGAAGGAGGTTTGCAGTTTAAATGCCTTGCGGTAAGAAAAAAAAGAAACACAAGATAGCGACCCATAAGCGCAAAAAACGATTGAGGGCCAACCGGCACAAGAAGAAGTTGCGTTAGAGCTTTATGGCTATTCCCATCGGGAATAGCCATTTCTATTTAAAGCCCCAAGATATAAATTAAGAAAATAGGCCGATACAGAGGATGGTCAAGGGATAAATTTTGGGGAGCACGGAAATGAATGACCAACCGAAATCATTTCACAAAGGCCCAGAGACCCCAAGGGATTTGTTGGCAAATGGAAACGGATTGCTTTCCGCCTCAGGCGGACCAGACATACAGTCATTTCGCAATGACATGGCGGGTGCGTCATCGCGAGGAAGACAAAATATATGGCATGCGTGGCGATCCATCAAACGAAATTGTATAGCGCCTTGGCGGCTTTGTGAGAAAAAATAGATCGCTTCCAATTTATATATAATACTTGACTTTTTGGGTTGGTTGCGATAATATATTGTTATTGCATTTACCAAACCAAACAATAACAACAAAACAACATTAAGGAGTTCTGTCATGAAGAAAATGGCTCTGATCCTGGTAGCCCTGGTTGCCTTGGGTTCCCTGTCTTTCGCTCAGAATAAAATGACCATCGGCGGAGATCTGGGTTTGTTTATGCCTATGGGTGATGCTGGTGATTTTTATTCAATGGGTTTTGGATTGTGTCCAACCTTCGATTATTCCATGAACGAGAATCTTTCAATAACCGGAACCATTGGTTATGTCAGTTGGAGTGCCAAGGAAGAGTTATTCGGTATTGAATACAGCACTTCGGATATTCCTTTGAAAGCTGGGGCAAAATATTATTTCGGCAGCGGTAGCGGTATCAAGCCCTATGGTTTAGGGGAATTAGGATTTCACATGCTTTCATTTAAAGCCGAGGGAACTTATTCATATACCTACTATAACCCGTATACTATGGCTTACGAGACTATTTCCGAAGATATCGATGAATCAGACAGCGAAACCAAAATGGGTTTGAGCTTCGGCGCAGGCTTTGAATATCCCATGAACGAAAAGATGGCTTTGAACGTTCTGGGCCAGTACGAGACCATCATGACCGAGGGCGATGCTTTTAATAATTTCGTCATAAAGGCCGGCATCAAATACAATCTCAAGTAGAATACACTGTAAAAGCCCCGCATATGCGGGGCTTTTTTGTTTTAAACCATACGGTATAAGCATAAGTCTAATCTATTGAATATCAACCATGCCTGAATTCTTAATGAATGCCATACAAGAAGTTAAAGACGGGAATGCCAGCTCTTTCAATGAGATCATTCGGGCTCATCAGCAGGGCATCTATCGGCTATGCTACCGCCTTGCCGGCAATGTTGAGGATGCCAAGGACCTGACCCAGGAGGTATTCATCAAGGCTTTAAAAGGCATCGGATCGTTCAGGGGAGAGAGCGACATCAGGACCTGGCTCTACCGGATAGCCATTAATACCGGCTCCACCTGGCGCAAGAAAAATCTCAACCAGCCCCTTTCTTTTGAAGTTACCGGAGAGTTGGCCGACAGTAAGACCCGGGACGTTCTTTTACAAAGAAAGATTTCTGAGGCGGTGGACTCGCTGCCTTACAAACAAAGATCGGTGTTCGTGATGCATCATTACGAGGGATACAAGCACGACGAGATCGCCCGGCTCACCGACCGCTCCCCGGGAAGCGTCAAGGCCAACTATTTCCAGGCGGTCCAGAAGCTGAAGGGGAAGCTGAAGGATTTCGCGGAGTACGCAAATGAATGACCAACCGAAATCATCTCACAAAGACACAGAGACACCAAAGGATTTGTTGGAAAATGAGATTGGGGCAATCATAGTTGATACGGCAGTAAAGTTGCATAAAAAGCTGGGGCCGGGATTGTTGGAAACGGTATATGAAGTCATATTGGCCTACGAACTTGAGCAACAAAACTTAACGGTCAAACGACAGGTTATAGTACCGATAGAATACAACGGCCTTAAGTTTGATGAAGGGTTTCGTGCCGACATGGTAATAAACGACAAAGTCATCATAGAATTAAAATCTGTTGAAATGTTAAACAACGCCCATAAGAAGCAAGTGCTGACCTATTTGCGGTTAACCGGAAACAAGTTGGGGTACCTTTTAAATTTTGGCGAGGCATTGATGAAAAACGGAATAGTCCGGGTGATAAACGGAAACCTGAAATAAACTTTGCGCCTTGGTGGCTTAGTGAGAGGAAATTATGGAACAAATAAATAAAATACCAACCGATCTGGGATTGTCCGCAATTCTGGATAAATGGCAGGTGGAGATGCCCGACCAACAGTTCTTCGCCAATCTGCCGGCTGTGGTCCAGCAGGCCGCCCTGAAACCATCCAGGCCCTGGTGGAGCGCCGTCCTTGCTCCCCTGCCGGTGACTTCTTTTATTATGGTTGCCGCCCTGGCATTCGGGATAGCGACCATTCAATCCCGGATATCGTCCGACAACAGGATCTCCCTGACTGCGGCCCACTGGGCCTCGGAGAACTATGGATGGTCTAACATCGATGAAGCCCTGGAATCGGTGGCCGAGGATGCCCCTGTCACCCGGAACAATTCGCATGAGAAATATCTTTCCACCCTGCAGAAGGAAACCTATCTCTACGGGACGGACAATGCCGCCCAGATGCTGGACGAACTGTCCGAAACCGAAATGGAGTATATCCTTTCGGAACTGCAGAATACAAGGAGCTGAAAATGAAAAAAACAATGTTGATTCTGTCCCTGCTGCTTACATCCCTGCCGGCCACGGCCCAGACCCGGATGACGGTCATGCTCCAGGAGTACGACAGCCTTTGCCCCCCGGAATGTCCGCCGCCGCCCGAGCACCGGGAACGCAGGATGCTGGAGGCGGTGAGGGTCTCCCGAATGACCGAAATGCTTGAACTCTCCAACCAACAGATAGCCAGGTTCTTTCCCATGCTCAAACAGATGGAGGAGAATCAGCGGGAGGTGCGCAAAAAACATCGGGCGCTGGTGGCCCAGCTTGAAGAGCTGATGATCAGGAAAGCCCGGGACCAGGAGCTGAAAGCCAAGCTGGATTCCCTTGACAAGCTGCAGAAGGAGACCTTAAAGAGCATGGAGAAGATCCATCAGGAGCTGGATGCCATGCTTACCATCCGGCAGCGGGCCATGTGGAGGATCTTCGACCAGAACTTTGACGAGGAGATCCGCAAGATGGTGATCCAGGTCAAAGAAAAAAGATACCGCCGGGTGAGGCAGTAACAAACATTCTCAAAGAGGCGTTGCGCCGGGAATAAAAAAATTAAAAATTAAACCTTTGGACTGCCGGTGCAGTCCAATCAACAAACAGCAACAGATAACAATAACCATAAACCTAAGGAGAACGAATGAAAAAAGCAATCCTATTGATGGTGCCGGCCCTGATGCTGGCGGCCAGCGCCATGGCCCAATGCCCCGGCGGGGGAGAGAAGAACATCCGGATAGAGAAGCGCATCGAGAAGGGCGGTCCCGGAATGGAGCACGAAGGCCGCGGCCAGTGGTGGGAGAATCCGGAGCTGGCCAAGGAGATCGGGCTGAGCGATGAGCAGATCAAAAAGATCGACGCCATGGCCACCGCCCACCGCAAGGAGATGATCAAAACCGAGGCCGACCTGAAGATCGCCAATATGGACTTGCAGGACCTGTTTGATGAAGCGGGGAACGAAGGGGTCGTCAGAAAGAAGGCGGCCGAGGTATCCAAACTTCAGGAGAAGATGTACAACTCCCGCATCGAGCACCGCCTGGCCATGAACAAAGTGCTGACCGCCGAACAGCAGAAGAAGATGAAGTCCATGAAGCACCGGCAAATGAAGAAGGTCGTCATCGACAAGGACTGCGACGGCTGCGGCAACAAATAAAATTCACCCGGTTTACAAATGGGATGCCAAGGCATCCCATTTTTTTATTGACAGCCGCTGCGGGTTGTGATATTCTGTTATCCTATGAAACGCAAATGGTTAAAATACGAACGGGAGACCCGTTTGACCGGGTTCCTGCTGGTGATGATTTTGTCGGTGGTGAACCTGGCTTCCATTTTAATGTTCAACCATTCGGTCCGGCAGTATCGCCGGCAGATGGAGGGGCATTTGGCGGCCTCCGCCCGGCTGGCAGCGGAAAACTACCGGGAAAACACCGGCCTTCCCGCGGACAGCATCGAGGCCAAGTGGTCGGCTCTGGCAAGCATCTCCGGCATCAGCGCCATCGGCCTGGCCGACAGCAACGGCCGGTGGGTGGCGGCCAGCAACCGGTATTTACTGGAAGCCTACCTTTTTCCGGCCGTGACCGACACCGAACAGGCGGCCAGTTGGGGGAAATTAACCCCCGGCAGAATGGCCTACGACCCCAGCCAGGACTACGGATTTGTCAACTATTCCCTCAGGGAGGGCTTGGCGGGAAACGTCCTGGTTTTGCTGGCCCCGGCCGGTTCGCTGCCTTCGCTGGAATCCGGCGCCAGGATGCAAAATATCTGGTCGGCCGTAATATTTCTGGCAGTATTGATCGGACTGTTTCTGTATCTGCGGCTGATATTCAATCCATTCCGAAGCATGGCCCGGCTGGCCCGGGATAATTCCGGGGGAGAGATCCCTTGCGGCTCCGATGTCGAGCTGGTGATGGATAGCTATCAAAGCATGATTACCGAACTGAGGCAGAAGGGGCGGGACCTGAACGAACTGTATGCCAAGGAGCGGGTGAGGGCCGACGATCTGGAACAGTTCAGCCGGCAGATATTGGACAGCGTGGACAAGGGGATAATCAGTATTGACACTGCCGGGAAGGTGCTGGCCTGCAACCCTGCGGCCCGGGACATCTTCGGCCTCGCCGCCATTGAATCCTGCGCCGAAATATTCAGCCGGGAGGAACTGGAGGCCGTCGGCCGGGGCGCTAGATTGATGACCAAGGAACTGGAAAATCCCTCCGGCCGGGCCAGAACCATCCAGGTGGAGATCAGCGACCTGAAGAATTCCGGCGGCCAGAGGATGGGAAATAACCTGGTGGTGTCGGACATCACCGACATCAAGAGGATGGAGGAACTGGAGGATATCTCCGAAAAATCGGCCCTGCTGGAAAACGCCTCCCGGAGCCTGCTGGCCAGGGTAAAGCCGGGCCTGCAGGAGATAAAACAATCCTTGGAAAATTTCCCCGGCGAAACTGTCGGTCTGCAGTTGGAAAAGCTGGAGAGACTGATAGCCGAGTACGGCCAGTATTTCAGTTATCGGGACCAAATAAGCGATCAGCCCGGATCGCCGGATATCGTCTTCGCCTCCCCGGCCATGCAGGAAGTTTTGAACCTGGCGGGCAAAGTGGCGCCGGCCGACAGCACGGTGCTGATCACCGGAGACAGCGGCACCGGAAAGGAGCTGATCGCCAGGGAGATCCACCGGCTGAGCCCCCGGGCGGAAAAACCTTTTGTCACCATCAACTGTGCGGCCCTGCCGGAAAATCTTCTGGAGTCGGAACTGTTCGGCCATGTCAAGGGCGCCTTTACCGGCGCCGGCCGCGATAAACCCGGCCTTTTTAGGGTGGCCGAGGGCGGCAGTTTCTTTTTGGACGAGATCGGGGAACTTCCCCTGGGCCTTCAGGCCAAGATCCTGCGGGCCATCCAGGAGAAGGATATCACACCGGTGGGCGGCATCAAGAGCCTAAAGATCGACATCCGGCTGATCGCCGCCAGCAATCAGAACCTGGAAAAGATGGCGGCCCAGGGAAAATTCCGCCAGGATCTTTTCTACCGGCTGAACGTTTTTCCCATCAACCTGGCGCCCCTTTCCCAACGGCCGGAGGATATCGAGCCGCTGGTCTATCATTTTATGAAAAAGCACAGCCTAAAAAACAAGAAGAAAATCGAATCCATCGAGGCCGGGGCGCTGGCGGCCATGAAGAAGCATTGCTGGCCGGGCAACATCAGGGAACTGGAGAACGCCATCGAAAGAGCCACGCTGGTCGCCCGGAGTCGAAAGATAAAACTGGAGGATCTGAACATCGTACTGCCGGCCGATGACGAAATTGAAGTAAGCGATGGAGGCGGTGGGTTGATGGCCGTCTCGGCCAAGGCGGCGGCCAAGGCCGAAGCCGAATTGATCGAAAAGATACTGGCCCAGACCGGCGGCAATAAAAGCCAGGCCGCCCGCCGGCTGCAGATAAGCTACCGGGTGATGTTGAAGAAGATCAAGGATTACGGCCTGGATAAAGCTTAACTTAACTGTGGCAAAAAAAACAGTCGGGTCATTCAGCAGGGCGGCTTGCCCGACAAGCCGAAGAATCCAGGTTCTTTCCTTACTTTCTCTTGTGACCAAGAGAAAGTAACAAAGAGAAGTCCTGGGGGCGGTCGAGCTGATGTTCATTGACCCCGAAAACAAAATACCAGGATCTGTTAACTGTGGTATGTCTTTTATCCGATGTCCGATGCCGCCGACCGCCCCCATACCCCGGCCGATCATTTTGGTTTGCCCAAAATAACCGGCTTGGGTTGGCCGTTCGATAGCATTGTTGCTTGTCACCCTGAGAACGCTACCCGCCAGGCAAGTTGAACGGGTGGCAATATTCAATGATCACACATTCAGCCAGTCAGGCAAGGCGGCCTTCTCAGTGTGACAGGCTTTTATTATTTCAACTTTCGACTTTGAACTTGCATCTATCGTGAAGGGGAAATTGAACAACGCCTATTATTAAATGGGGTTATAATAAAGGAAACATGTTGTAATACAAAAGGTTAAGGCTCTATTAGTTATTGATTGATCGTTATAGGTTTTTAGGAAAAACGGCGATCTGCCGGAAAGGGCAAAATATAATGACGCAGGCGTGGTAAATTTGCCAAAGTTCAGGCTTAAGGTTAGTACCGGGGGGTTCATATTGTTACTTTTGGGTAACAATATCGAGGCATCAAGTGAAATTGCCGGTCAGACAGTATTATCCATAGTGTCATGCTACCCAGCCTGTTAAGCGATTGGCAAAGGGAATGGCATTAATATTGCTTATTAATATATGGTGGAGGATGGAAAAATGAAAAAGAATGGTTTCTCTCTGATCGAGCTGATGACCGTAATCATCATCATAGGCATATTAGTTGGCTTGACTGTTCCCAGCATAGTGCGGAACGTGCCCCAAAGGAAACAGAAGGATGCCCGCAGCCAGTTGTTCGGCGAACTGCACCTGATACGCCAAATGGCCATGGGCCAGGACCTTTTTTATTGCCTGGATGTCATCAACAGCACCCAGTACCGGGTATTTGTCGATAACAGCCTGGCGCCCAACGGCTCTTATGACAGCGGGGAGCGGGTGCTCAGAACCGTACGGCTGCCATCCGGGATAACTTTCTCCAACACCACTTTTACGGTCGGCTTCCGGCCCACCGGAGTGCTGATAAACACCAGCATCAACGCCCTGGCCATCCAGAATACCGCCGGCGCCCGGGATACCATCTACATCATGCAGTCGGGCAGCATATTTTAATTTCTTAGGGAGGTTCGGAAACCATGAACAAGCACGGCCTGTCACTTGTAGAATTGATGGTCTCCATCACCATACTGGCCATCGTCCTGCTGGGCATAGCGGCGCTTTTCCCAAGGGGGCTTGGTTATACCACCCAGTCCCGGCTGCTGGCCCAGGCCAACAATCTGGTCCTGCAGAAGTCGGAGGAGTTCGAGAGGATGCCCTCCGATCACGCCGACCTGGTTTTGGGGGCCCGCCAGGAGACCATCGGCAGGTTCACCCGCAGATGGGAGATCACCAACGTTAATACCGATGCCAGGATCAGACGGGCTGTCATCGCGGTTACCTGGGTGGCCAGCGGTGCCACAATGGACAGCGTCGGTACCACGGTCTTTCTTTACAAACCCTAAATTTTTAAATGCAGAGGTGCGCCATGAACAGAAAAGGGTTTTCCTTGGTAGAACTGATGGTGGCAGTGACAGTGCTGGGCCTTGTGATGACAGCCGTGGTAGCATTGTTGATAAACAGCGACAAGGCCAAGCGCAAGAACGAAATGCTGATCGAGGCCCAACAGCAGGGTTCGGCGGCCATGGAGATGCTGGTTCGGGACATCCGCTCCGCCGGCTACGGGGTGGCCACCATTAACGATCAGCCGATCATAGCTTTTGCCACACCGTTCGAGATCATATTCAACACCAATCTCAACCCCTTTCCTGATAACCAGGGGCTGAGCCAGCCCCGGGCCTACGACCCGGGCATACCCCCCCTGTGCCCCAACTACACCATCGGCAGCACTTTCACCGGAGGGGCCGAGACCTACCGCTACACCTTCGACTCCAACCACGACGGAGCCATCGCGGCTGGCGACCGCAGCGACGATGCGGTGGAGCTGAAAACCCGCAATCCCGACGATTATGTGCTGATCCGCCAGACCTACGGCCGGATGGACGACAATACCAACAATGTCTATCCCAGCCGGAACTTCAACATCGCTCTGGTGAGGGGCCCGGCGGCGGCCGACGACCAGGACATCATCCCCATGTTCCAGTATTGGTACCGGGATGTTATCAGCAATACCATCCGGCTGTGGGGCGACACCAACCAGGACAGCGTGCTGACCGGGGCCGAGCGGCTGTTCGCAAACCCGCCCCAGAACATTCTGACGGCCATCGAGATGATAACCATCACCGTCACCACCGAGACCCGGTCTCCGGTGGACGGCAACCGGTACCGCCGGGTGGTGGTGTCCACCACCACCAACCTGGCCAACGTGCCCAATACCAAGGCCAAATACGCCATCACCGGCAAGCTTAGGGAACAGGGTTCGGGCACCGGCATCTCCGGCGGCAAGGTCTATCTTAGCACCGGCTCCATTCAGACCTCCACCGGTACGGGGGATTATACCTTTGCGGTGGAGAACGGCGATTACATAGTGAGCCCGGAAAAATTTATAACCAGCGGCAGCTACTTTTATGTCCTGAAGAACCCCCAGGATTCCGCGGTGACGGTGGCCGACGCCAATGCGCCCAATGTGGATTTTCGCTACCTGGGCATAGCCAGCGGCGACATCAGCCGGATAGGGGGCAAGGTTTATGTTGACACTATCCCTCCCATCGGCATGGCCGTCACACCTCCGGGGCCCACCACCGGCGAGCGGGGGATAGTCGGGGTGGTGGTGGCGGTGAAGGGAAAGCCGACCGACGCCGAATCCACCATTCTGAACATCAGCACCACCACCGATGCCAACGGCGACTACCAGTTTACCCTGCCCCGGGGCATCTATACAATTACCCAGATAGATTCCACCGGCTATTATTCCACCACCCCCAATGTCGTGGTGGATTCCCTGCCGGCCGGGACCACCCATCAGGTGAACTTCGGGGACTCCCGCACCGGCATGGGCACCATCAACATCAAGGTGTGGAATAACACCGACAAGGACAGCACCCTGGATGCCGGGGAGGTGGGGCTGGGCAACGTCTTCTGCATGGTGACCAACACCAACAAAGGCGACCTGGCGGGATCCGGGCGGACCGACGCCAGCGGGGTGCTGACCATCAACCTGCCGGGCGACTCTTTATATACCGTGATAGAGATCGACCCCGACTCCATGATCTCCACCTGCGCCCTGATCAAAGCCATGGGATCCTCCAGCTGGAGCGTCGCCAAGAAGCTCAACCAGATAGACAGTCTTTTTGTGCCCAAGGATTCCACCCGTTATGTGATGTTCGGCGACGTGGTGGGCTATGTGGCCATAGCCCTGGGGCAGACCGAACGGGTGCTGTCCATGATCCTGCCGGACCTGAAGGAAAACCGTGATCCTCCGGGGGACAAAGACAATCCATTATCCTATTCGGCCGACGCCGATATCGTGCTGGGAACGGTCAATACCACCGGGGCGGTATCCAACCTGCTGGTATGGTATAACCGCTATCAGGACGCCGCCACCCAGGCCAGCTCATTGTTCCCCACGGCCTTCGATTTCTCGTATAATCTCAACTACGACATCACCGCCCTGGCCGGCGGCAATCTGAACGCCGATCTTCCCAGCACCACCGACGACGTCATCTGCGGGCTCAAGGAGAACGTAGGGGCTTTTAATATCTCGGTGGGATTCACCCATGATGGGGGGACCGGCAATGCTTTTCATGACAAGGGTTTGATGAGAAGCGGCACCATCCGCACCTATGCCACCACCACGGCGGTGGCCGCCACCTCGGTAACGGCGCTGGGCACCGGCAACCTCACCAATTCGAATCGTTTGGATTTTGCCGTCGGCACCAAGGTCGCCAACAACCAGGGGAGGGTGGAGATCTGGAAGAACCGGGGCGGGGGTCCCCCCACCTTTGGCTCGACTGCTGCGGCCGGCACCCCGGATACGGTGATCACAACCGCCGACGGAGCAACCCTTCTGGGCGAGGTCCGGGCCATGATCCTGATGGACGTGGTGGACAGCACCGGCAGTTTGGGAAGCGACCTGCCCAACAATTACCAGGACCTGATAATAGCCACCAAGACCGGCAGTTTCCCCAGCTACACCGGACAATTAGTCATCTACCGCCGGGCCGGGTTCAACAGGCGCTTCGTCCATCATGTCACCTACAACATCAGCGACGGATACATAAACGCGCTGGGGTCCTACCGCTCACGGGGCGCCGCCTTTCCCAACGACATCATCTGCGGCTTAAGGACCAACGGGTCCACCTCGGACGATTACAAGGGCCGGCTGTCCCTGTGGTACAACAACGGCAACGGCAGCTTCGGCTCGTCCGGAGCGCCCAATGTCTCCCGGGTGCCCGAGGGCGAGGTGCTGTGCCTGACCGCCAACCAGCTTAACATAGACACCGACATAGACGTGGCGGTGGGGCTCAAATTCGGCGAATATACCGGCGGCACCCGCTTCTATTACAACACCGCCGGCGACCTGGCCCTGGCCGGCTCGGATCCCTCCGGCGGAAAGTTCACCGGCGAGGTGGTCACCATCCGGTCGCGGGCTCTCCGGCCCTATACCACCAAGATCGACGTGGCGGCCGGCGAGCGGTTCCTGTCGGGCGGCCTAGGCTACGGAAGAGTGGTCATCTATCATCATAAATATTAAAGAGGATAAAAGCCATGAAACGGATAAACAATCAAAAGGGGGTGGCCCTGGCGCTGTCGCTGATGATCATCCTGGTGCTGTCGGTAATGGCCAGCGGGCTGATGTTCAACATCATCAACGAAAAAACCATCACCGCCCACCGGATGCGCAGTTCCCAGTCCCTGGTGCTGGCCAAGGCCGGCACCGCGGAGGCCATCGCCAGGCTGTCGCTGCTGCCCGGCCATATTTATGGCATCGTCCAGGATATCCCCAACAACGTTTTTAATCCCGAGTGGCGCTGTTACATCACCCTGGACGCCCCTCCCAATGACCCCAGCGGAACCACGCCCTATATCTACAAACAGACCCTGCAGACCGGGACCTCTCTGCAGTACAGCACCAATTTCGGCGCTTTGGGCGACAGCTTCTCCACCCTGCAGATACGCTACAAGCGGATAGACCTGAACGGCGACAATGTTATCACCAACAACGAGGTGTATTATTACGATTACAAGCGGGAGGTGGTGGTGCTGGGCAAGGCGTCCCCCTGCCCGAACGACGCCTACCCGGTATGGGAGATCATCTCCACCGGGCGGGTGGGCACCTCCCGCCGGACCATGGTGACCGAGGTCAGCGTGCCCAAATTCACCGCCCGGACCAGGGCCGGCCTGAGCTCCAAGGCTCCGGTTGTCGGGCACGGCAATGCCGATGTCTGCGGGCACGACCATCCCCAGACCACTCCGTATAATCTGACTCCGCCCAACTGTTTTATCACCACCACCGCCCTGCCGCACGGCTGGCATGTGGCGGCCGACGAGGTCCACGGCCTGGCGGCCAACAGTTATGCCAATCTCGCCCCCAATGCCAGCTGCACCAAGGCCGGCTGCGTGCCCGGCATCGAGTCCGATTCCATCATCACCGATATCGGGGCCAATAAAAAATCCTGGGGCAACCCCGATTATTATGAAAAATCCCAAAGGCCCATCTATAAGATATGGGAGATCCTGGGGATGGACTCGGCCGCCTGCTGGAACCTGCCCTGGGGCAACAATATGTACCCGGTCATGGGACTGGTGCGGGTGGGGACTCCCGGCTCCACCACCATGTATGCCGGGGGCGGCTCCGGACTGCAGCATGACGGCATCCTGTGGGTCAGGGGAGACCTGCATTCCGCCTCAAACATATCCTTCAAGGGCCTGATCTACATCGAGGGCAATTATAAGTCCGGCGGCACCACCTGGGTGCTGGGCGGGATAGTGGTGCGTGGCACCACCGAAACCTGGATCACCGGCAGCATCGATGTGCTATACTCCAGCCAGACCCTGGCCCGGGTGGCCCGGCTGGCCAATGCCGCCGGGATGGTGGTGCTGAGCCAACGGGAGGTGGACCAGAAATATTGATCCGAATCAATGGCAGGGTGATTTCCATTCAGATGGAAATCACCTTTTTTTATTTGACTTTTTATTGATACTGTCTTATACTTAACAAGTTAGTTTTAGCATAACTTACGAAATTCGCATAGCCACTCGCGCCATCCTCCTGAGGCGGTCAAGAAGGCGGACATGCCGGAACCAAATTAGACAGGATTAACATGATTTACCGGATTTATTAATGGGGACGGTTAATAAATTGCATTTATCACGCACGATGTTGACAAAAATGTATCATTGCGGCTTCTTGTCATACCTGCCCCGCATCACTGTGCGGGATAAACTCCAGCAGGTATCCAGAAGGATTACACTGGATTCCCGCCTGCGCGGGAATGACATATTGCGTTATTTATTTGCCGGGGTCTACTAATAACTGCTCCGAATAGTAAACACAATTAAGAGAAAATATGATGGCTGAAATGCGCCTTTGGCGTATGGCCAATCAAGGAAATGACTATACAAGTTAATAGATAGATGAAAAAATCCATCACCGGCGGCTGGCATTGGCCGGCCAAAATGTTCTGCTATAAAAAGCCCATAGAAAATTCCGACCGGCCGGATTTTTTGACCATCCCCCTGTGGCGGGGCGGCAAGGCCTCGGTTTTCCCCGGGGACTGGGTCCATGCCTACGACGCCATCGGCTATGATTCAAAGGGCCTGCCGGTCTATGCCCCGCTGGCCGGGCAGGTGGAGAGGGTGGAGGATTTCCCCGATCTGGTGGCCCGGCCCAGGAATTTTGATTTTCCCCGGCTGACGATTTATCTGCAGGTGTCCCAGGCCCAGCACCAGCCGAGCGTTGTGCTGGAGGCCTTTCCCCGCTTCTGGGAGCGGACCCGGGGAGATCTGGGCCATCGGATATGGGAGGCCGGGATCAGGGACCTGCAGGAGCCGCCGGACGCAGAACTGCTGATATTCAACGGCCTGAACCTGGAGCCGCCGGTGTCGGGCAGCATCCGGCTGCTGCGGGAAACCCCGGAAAGTTTGATCGAAGGAATGCGGATCATGATGCAGGTTCACCGCTCGGTGCGGGGGAGGGTGGTCATTTCATCCGACATGCCGGATCTGATAGAGCGGATGAGGGCGCTGTTGACCAGCGCGGTGAATATATCGGTGGATATCATGGATCCCAAATATCCCCAGGGCCATGACAGCCTGCTGAAGGATAATTTCCCGGGATCCCAAAGCTCCCGGGTCTACGGTCTGGAGGAGGTGTGGAACATCCGGCAGGCGGTGATCGAAGGCCTGCCGATGGTCTCCAAGCTGTGCACCGTCTGGGACCAGACCTCCGGGCAGTCGGCCAACATCCGCCTGCCGCTGGGTATAAACATGGAGCAGATATTCAAACGCGACCTGTCGCGCTATCGCAAGATCAAGCTGATCCTGGGCGGGCTGATGACCGGGCAGAGCTACTACAGCCCGAAGATGCCGGTGACCCCGGACACCGACGGGGTGATCATGATGAAGGACGACGTTTCCTGGGAGAACAACCTGTGCAGCAACTGCGGGGAGTGCGCCAATATCTGCCCCCGGAACCTAAGCCCCCATTGCCTATATGCCGCGGTGGGCAGCGGCGAAATAAAAAAATATTCCGCCCTGGGCCTGGGGAAATGCTTAGAGTGCGGGCTGTGCAGTTTCGTCTGCCCGTCGCGGATCCATCTGCTGCACCAGATCAAGGTGGGCAAGACGATGATGAAGGGCGGTTGACGCGGCAGTTTCTCTCTAGGTGGATTATCCGGTCTTGGATTCCCGCATTCGCGGGAATGACACATTTCGATATTTATTCGTCGGAGTTATAATCAAAAGGAACTGATTTTAATGTTCAACGTATCGTTGTGGCCCCATATCCGCACCCGCTTCGACTGGAAACAGCTGGGCTTCCGCAGATTGATTGCCCTGCTGCCGCTGGCCGGGTTCGGCATCTACCTTTGGGGATGGGGCCTGGCATCATCGCTGTTGTTGTCCCTGTTTCTGGGGCTGGTCTGGCACATCTATGCTTTAAAAAAAGGCCGCCGGAAAAGAACGGATTTTTGGTTTGTCAACGACGCCATCCTGATCAGCCTGCTGATGCCGGTCGGCATCAGCGGAATCATTCCGGCCGGACTGACGGTGGTCTGCGGCATGCTGCGAACCTACGTCAGGGATCGGGAGTACGCCTATCCCCTGAACTTCCCCCTGGTGCTGGCGCTGCTGGTCCTGGCGGCGGGCAATTATTTCGGCGGGGAAACAAGCCTAAACAACTTCATCGGGCGGGGGGCCGTTTTTAGCGGTCGGTTGTATTTCCTTTCCGGGTGGCTACCGGTAGGGTTGACGGTTCTATTCTCGTTTCTATTCCTCAACCGGCTTTACAAATGGAGAATATTGCTGGCCGGTTTGTTGATGCCCCTGGCCTTTCTTTGTCTGCAATACCGGGCTTACGGGGGGCTGGATCTATCCCAATTGTCCTGGATAATTAATCTGTTTCTGTTTTCGCTGGGGGTGCTGGGCACCGACCATATGTCAACCCCGGCCAGGTACTGGGGGCAGTATTGGTACGGCATGTTATGCGGGATACTGATATTCCTTTTCTCCATAAAGGGGCTGATGCTGGAGGGGATCCTTTTTGCTCCTTTCATTGCCGGCCTGGCCACGCCGCTGCTGGACAAGCTGGGCGGGGTGGCTTTGCGCCCGGCCCAGACCTTCAATCTTCCCGTGGATCCCGGGATTTGACAGATCCTACCGATATGCTATACACAGCGTCATAAATCGTAACATAGCGCGTCATTCCCGTCCTTCGGCCTTGCTCAGGATAAACCATGCACTGAGTTAATCGAATGTGTCCAGCGGGAATCCAGAAATATACTGGATTCCGGGTCAAGCCCGGAATGACAATCTTCATAAGACTTATGTCGTCGTGTATACAATAAATAAAATAGGTTCAACGTATCATTTTGAGAGGAGTATGAAAATGGCAGAGGGCGAAAAATCAAAAGCCTTGGATCTGGCGGTATCGCAGATCGAAAAGCAGTTCGGCAAAGGGGCCATCATGAAATGGGGCAGCCACGACGCCGGGGTCAACGTGGAGGTGATCCCCACCGGCTCCATATCGCTGGACTATGCCCTGGGGGTGGGCGGCGTGCCCCGCGGCAGGGTGGTGGAGATCTACGGCCCGGAGGCCTCGGGCAAGACCACCCTGGCCCTGTCCATAGTGGCCCAGGCCCAGAAGAAGGGCGGCACCGCCGCCTATATAGACGCCGAGCACGCCCTGGATTCCAAATACGCCCGAGCCCTGGGGGTGGACGTGGACAACCTGCTGATCTCCCAACCGGACACCGGCGAGGATGCCCTGGAGATAACCGAGACCCTGGTCCGCAGCAACGCCATGGACGTGATCGTGATCGATTCGGTGGCGGCCCTGGTGCCCAAGGCCGAGATCGAGGGCGACATGGGCGATTCCCACATGGGTCTGCAGGCCCGGCTGATGTCCCAGGCCCTGCGCAAGCTGACGGCGGTAGCCAACCGCTCCAAGACCTGCATCGTGTTCATCAACCAGATCCGGATGAAGATCGGGGTGATGTTCGGCAATCCCGAGACCACCCCCGGCGGCCTGGCGTTAAAATTCCACTCCTCGGTGCGGATGGACATCCGCCGGATAGAGACCATCAAGCAGGGCGAGCAGATGATCGGCAACCGGGTGCGGGTGAAAGTGGTCAAGAACAAAATGGCCCCGCCCTTCCGGACCACCGAGTTCGAGATCATCTTCGGCGAGGGCATCTCCTACGTCGGCGACCTGATGGACCTGGCGGTGGAGAACAACGTCATCGAGAAGGCCGGGGCCTGGTTCTCCTACCAGGGGGAACGGCTGGGCCAGGGCCGGGACAACATCAAGACCATGCTCAAGCAGAATCCCGACCTGCTACAGAAGATAGAGGTCGACCTTAAAGCCAAGCTCAATCCGCCGGCCGGGCAGAAGGTTGAAGACAAGGATCCGGAGAAAGAGGAGAAGGAAGAGCCCAAGAAGCGGGGGCGGAAATAAATCGCGTAACTCAACCCCGGCCCTTTCTCTTTGAAAGAGAAGGGGAACTAGGGGATGAGTTCAAATATGAGAACATTTAATCCCAAGGCATATGCCCTGCGGTTGTTGGAGCTGCGCGGCCGCTCGGTCAAGGACGTCAGGGACAAGCTCAAGGTAAAAGGGGCCTCCCCGGCAGACATCAAACTGGTGATAGACGATCTGCTGTCGCTGGGGCTTTTGGACGATGAGAAATTCGCCCGGGACTGGATCGAGAACCGGCAGCATTTCCGGCCCACCGGCGTGGTTCGTTTGAGACAGGAGCTTTTTGCCAAGGGGATAGACCGGGAGATAGTTGATCAGGCCATCAGGGAATACAAAAGCAATGCAGACGAGTTCCCGGCGGCCCTGGACCTGGCCCGAAGAAAGATGAAGCTGTACAGCAAACTGGAGCCCGATACTGCCAGGCGCCGTCTGGCGGGGTTTCTGGCCCGAAGGGGTTACGAGGTTTCGATAGTCTTGAAGGTTTTAAAGGAACTGCTGAAAGAAAATATTTTAGAATGAGCTCTTGGCTGCGATAGCCTGAAGGCTATCGCTATAAACCATCAAGGCCTCTGGCGAGGCCTGACAAGGTAGCCCGATTTATCGGGGTTGATGATCAGTAGCGATGTCATTCATGGCATCGCAATGAAGAAAATATTATTTGTAAACATTCAGAGCGATGGTAACTTCTATCTTAGCCTGGCTCAATAAAATATCCGCAGCGCGTGATGCCGACGCTGATTCTGTCGAACGCTACACGCCGGGCGAGGAGATAACTAACGCCATCCTGCACGGGGTGGGACTGGGGCTGGCCATTGCGGCCCTGGCGGTGCTGGTGGTCATGGCCAGCCTGTCCGGGAATGCCTGGCACATTGTCAGTTTCAGCATTTATGGCGCGACCCTGGTACTGTTGTACTTGTCGTCGACCCTTTACCACGGTTTTTACGCCGGGCGGGTCAAGCAATTTTTCAGGATCTTCGACCACTCGGCCATATTTCTGCTGATCGCCGGGACCTACACCCCGATAGCGCTGATAACCCTGCACGGCAGGCTGGGCTGGATGGTTTGTGGCGTGGTGTGGGGCATAGCCGCGGCAGGCATCGTGGGCAAGGCTTTTTGGGCAAACCGCTTCGCGGTGCTGTCGACGTTACTGTACCTGGCGATGGGGTGGATCGTGGTGATCGTGGCCAAGCCCCTGCTGGCGCACCTCAATACCGCCAGCCTGGTGTTCCTGGGTCTGGGCGGGCTGTTCTACACGCTGGGGACGGTGTTCTACCTGTGGCGCAAATTGAAATTCCACCACGCCATCTGGCACCTGTTCGTGCTGGCCGGGAGCATCTGCCATTTTTTTACGGTGTTGTTTATGTTGCCGAGGTGAATAGATTTTGTATTATCCTCAAAAATGCACGAAAAGCGGTACAAAGCTTCTGAAACCATTGTAAACACTGACACTATGTTTGCACTTCACTTACATAACCACCAAAATCAT
>JAGVNJ010000049.1 GCA_020053305.1 Candidatus Edwardsiibacteriota bacterium
TACAGAAACGGCCCCATCATGTACGGAGTTATTTTAAGCATCCCAAAGCGTCCTATGCTGCATAACTCTTCACATATTTATTTGCCGGAGTAATAATTTATTGTTTTTAATAAATATCTTCATGAACTACAATTGTTTTAAATAATGCGGCAGATAAAAGCGGTGGTACTGCATTACCAACTTGCTGTTGTTGAAAGCCTATTGACCCTTTGAATATATACCAATCAGGGAAAGACTGTAATCGGGCAGCTTCTCTGACCGAAAGCCCCCGGGCTTCATTTGGGTGTATTAACATGTTTTTTCTATAATTACCCACTACAACCGAGGGTTTGTTTTCATCCAAGCGCTTGTAAATACCTGTGTGGCAGTTATTGTAATTTTTATAGTTTTTCATCAGTCGTTTTGGAATGTTCTCCCAATTTCCGCCCTGCGGAATATGTTCATACCTTTTTATAATCTCTTTTGCATTCTTAGTCACTAAATTGTTGGCGCACATTTTTCTTTTTCCGCGCATTTGCTTTGCATACTTGGTAATAGCTTCATGTCGATATGATAGAATATCAATATTTGCGCCACTCGTGAGCTTTGGCAGATCACAAAATGCTTGTTTTACTGTAATGTGTTTATTTACTAACGGCTTTGGCATAGTTACAGCTACACCGTTTTTTGAGGCGATAATAAAATATCTTGTTCTCGCTTGGGGAACGCCAAAGTCTTTTGCGCAAAGTGTCCCATCTGTGCATAAATAACCAAGTGCTTTGAAGTCAGCTAATATCCTATCCTTAAATTCACCATTTGCTGTCTCCACAATGCCTTTTACATTTTCAAAAACAATCCATTCAGGCTTTATGATTTTTGCTAACCGTATGAACTCCTTAAAAAGCCAATTGCCTTCATTTTCTTTGTTCCGTGTTCGCTGGTTTGAGGTCGAAAATCCTTGACAAGGTGCTCCACCAAAAAGAATTACTTTTTTATTTCCCCTTTTTATATCAATTCTTTTTATTTTTCTCACATCTTCAACAATCAAACGTGTTTTGGGGTGGTTGTACGCATATGTAGCTGCTGCATTAGGTTCATTTTCAATAGCCAATACTACATCAATGCCAGCCAAACGTGCGCCAAGTGACAATCCACCAGCACCAGCAAAAAGGTCAATACCTATAAGTCTTTTTTTCTTAATCATACGCCCAATGCTTAATAAATTAGTTGAAGTTATTTTACTAATTGAGCGCGTAACTCTTTTAAACCAATTATTTTAAAACCATTTAGACGTGTTTTGTGGAAAATTCTTTGTATTGACATGACTGATTGTGCCATATAATAGTTTCCCCCCTTTTTTATTATTGCTTCCCTGGCACTTAATTGCATTTCGAAAACATTTAAAAATATAGATGTATCATCTTTTGGTAAATTACCTTTCAAGGGCATACATAATGTTTTATTTAATTGTACAAATACTAAACATTTTTTTTCATACCAAGCATCTGGCTCATATTTTATAGTTATATCAAATTGTTCATCGTCTTCATACCTGCTTACCCATTGTGTAGAAATAAACTGGACTTGTGAATCATTTATTATTATTCCGAGTGGCCCACTTAACGCATCTAAGATAGGTTTTATTATATTATCTACATCTGCATTTGCATCAGACTCATATCTTTCATCTTCGTTTATATGCCATACAATCTCTATAGCTACATCGCCTGAAAGTAGATATTTTAAATTCTTGGTTACTTTTTGAATAGCATTAGTAACTTCATCTTTTTTCGATCTTATAGCCTGCTGTGAAACAGGTTTTATTTTAAAATTGAATGACATCTCGCCAAACTCATTTGGCTCATCTTCTCGAATTTCTTGGGTTTCTTTAGCAAACATAACCGCCTCACAAAAGGTTGTTGTTATTCCCCTGGCAACCTACGCTTTTCAGACTTTCCCTTTACATGGCATCTTTGTGACAGAGACCACAGGAATTGCAAATCAAAAATTTGTTGCTTAGCTACTTGCGTTCTTTAACCCGACATCTTCAATGACGAGCATCCGGCGACGGTCCGCGCCACGGCATTCAGCAGGTTGGTCGCAGAAGATCGGATGTTCATACAGCCTCCCCGGCTATGATACAATGTTTGCCCGCCATAGTCAATTGAAAATCCTGCCAAGGTCCCACAGCTATATCGACGATCCCAAGCTCTCGATCTTCCTCAACAGATGGACTGCCACTCCGAAGTGTTGCCATCCGCCACTATGAATAAAGGAACCAGCTTTCTTACCGCATCCAGGGAGACGGCTCTTTCACACCAGAGCGCTGGGGCAGGGTCCCCAGGATCAAAAAGAATAAAATCTTAGTTCTCATCTTTTTGCTCTTGTGTAACGATCTCTTCGGCCTTATCCACCCGGAGAATTACTTTTTCGGACTGGACCTCCAGCCGCCCGGTAAGATTCATTTTCTTCCCCAGAAAATCGGACATCACTTTGGGCCGACGGGGCCGGTTGGGGCCCGGGCGGGGCGGGGGAACCTCCAGGGGAGCCCAAGCGGTCACCTCTATCTCCCCCCCCTTATTCCCAGTCAGGATCAGCCTCAGATCGGTGAAGTAGTTGCCGCCGGCATTTTTCAGGACCCCTTCGGTTTCCAACAGCCGATCCGAAAATTTGACGGGATCTTTGGCAATCACTTCAATTTCGACCTTGAGAGTTGTTCCCACCGGAGCAACAGTTTTCTGGTGACAGCAGGAAGCAGCTGATAGCACAAACAAGATGGCCGCCAGACCAGTGATTTTAGACATCATTTTCTCCCGATTAATTAAGTTAAGATTCATTCCGAAAAACAGACGAACGAGGTTGGATATTCCAACCTCGTTCCGGCAGAGCCGATTAAAAAGACTTGGCTATGGCGAAGATATTTTTCAGTTTGTCGTTGGTGTCCCGCAGGCGGGTGGAGAGGGTCTTGATGAAAACCGCCATCAGCTTGTAGGCCATCTCCTTGTCCTCGGCCATCAGCTTCTTGAAATCACGCTTGTAGATGGCCAGCAGCTTGACCTCGCCCTCGTGGGCGATGGCGGCCGCCGAACGGGGAAAGTCGTCGATCAGGGCCATCTCCCCGAAATAATCCCCCGGCCGCAGGATCTTCAGGGCCTCCTCCCCCACCCCCGGGACCATGGTGGATATCCGGACCTGGCCCTGGTCGACGATGTAGAAAGCGTCCCCTATCTCGCCCTCCTGAAAAACCGCCGTCTCCTTTTCGTATGCTTTCTCATAGGCCAGGGCCAGGATCTTCTCCAGCTCCGGCTGGGTCAGATCGTTGAACAGGTAAACTTTTTTTAGCAGATCGGGGTTTTTATTGGTTGCTCCCATGCTGCCGCCTTCCCGCCCGTCAGGGCAAATCATTCCATTTTCTGAATATCCAGCGCCCGATTGACCTCGTCGTCGGAAGTATACCCCAGGTCGACCAAGCACTCCCCCAACCGCTTGGAGGAATCGTCCATCTGGCTTCTTCTGGCCTGGTTGATCTGCTCCAGCGAGACATGGCCCAGGGAGACCATTATTTCTCCGATCAATTTTCTCTGACCCATTTTCCTCAAATATCCTGCATCAGTTCAACAAGGGTCACCTGGCGGGGACCTGTTTGATGAGCCGGATCTTCTCCCCCACCACAATATCCTCGACCCTGGAATTGGTGATGACCGCAGCCGCGGTGTTGTTCCTGGCCGACAACACCTGCAGCCGTCCGATTATAAGTTCGGGAAGAATATTTTTGCCGCCCCGGTCGGGGTCGCTGGCCTTGGTTCCGGTGCGGTAAATCTCGAAAACGTCGCCCGGCATGATCCCGTTGGCCAGGCCCTTGTCGATATACACCACCTTGTACTCGGTGGCGGTGGTGTTGATCTGTTTGAAAGCCACGATACATCCCTCGTTGGATTTTTGCACCGGCAGAGGGGCCACATCCTTGGGAACTATTATCTGGACGTAAGGCCGGAAGGCCTCCTTGCGGGAGATGCCGTCAAAGGTCTTCAGCAGTTTGGCCCGGGAGGTTTTCTCCTCGATATCCGTCACCTCCAGAACGCCGATGATGTTGATGATCTTCCCTAGGTTCTTTCCGTTCTGGGGATGCTTCACCTTCTGGCCCACCCGGTACAGGGCATACTTGTCTCCCGGCTTGGCGCCGTCGCGGGAGCCCAGGTTGATGTAGACCGGATCGTTTGACATCAGAGCCTCAATATCCTTGCGGTCGCTGCCGATGACGTGTCCGGCGGGCTTGTCCAGCTCATCGCTGATATAGCCGGCCTCGAAGGCCATCAGTTCCGATACCACCGGGGTCGGTCTTTTAACGTATCCCATAGCCTGGGTTTTCCTCACCGAGACCGCCGGGACCTCCTCCATGGGCTCAGGCTCATAGACCAGCTCTTCGGCCGGGGCCTCTTCCTGAGGGGAGGCCTCGGCCTGCATCTCGGGTTGAGCAGCTGCAGTGTCGGGCGCGGTCACCTGCTCCGAAAGGGTCTGGGGAGGGATCGCCAGTTCCTGGCCGGGATAGATCCAGTGGGGATCAGCGATGATCTCCTTGTTGGCCTCCCAGATCAGGGGCCAGGAAAAGGAATTCTGAAAATACCTTCCGGCCAGATCCCATAAAGTTTCCCCCTCCACAACTTTATGGACTGTGTTGCCCGGTTGGGCGAAAATGATCCCGGCACTGAAAAGAAACCCGGTCATTACGATCAAAGCCAACAGTGACCTGTTCTTAAACATGCTCCGCTCCTTTTCCAAAATATTTATTTTTTCTCGTTGTGGGATGTCGCCCGGACATACTTCATGCGCAGATCGTACAGCAGCTCGTCCAGCAGCCGGGATTCATCGGAAGCAAGGTTCCCGGCGGTCTTTTTCTGCAGTATCCCCAGGGTGTCGATATTGTGTTTGGCCAGATCCAGGTTGGTTGCGGTCTTCTGATTTGTGGGATCCGGCACCAGTCCCAAATTTACCATGGCCGATGTGCCCAGCATATAGAAAAGAGATTCTATGCTGGCCGGCGGCAACGGTTGTTTAATTTCATCAGCCATAATGCTTTACCTTTATACTAACTTATATTTTTACCATATTTTTACCCAAAAAGCAATATTTATTTTAAAAAAATTTATTTAAAAAAACTTGCAACCCAGGTGCGATTAGTAGTAGAATAACATAAACTTGCCGACAGGATAAGGTTATATGAACAAAAATATCAATTGGGTGGAGATCGACCGAGCGGCGTTGATCGGCAATGTCCGGGCATTCCGAAAGCTGCTGGAAACGCAGGCCAAGTTCATGCCGGTGATAAAATCCAACGCCTACGGCCACGGCTTGCCGGAGGCGGCGTCAATACTGGCCGGATCGAAACAGGTGGACTGGCTGGGCCTGAATTCATTGGACGAGGCGATAGCCTTGAGAAAAAGGGGCGTCAGAAAACCGCTGTTATTGTTGGGCTACGTGCCGCTGGCCCGCCTGGCCGAAGCGGCCCGGAACGATATCCGTTTGACGGTGTACAACAGAGAGACCGTCCTGGCCCTGGGCAAGATAAAAGTTCAAAAAAAGATCCGTCTCCATATAAAACTGGAGACCGGCACCAACCGCCAGGGGGTTGATCTGGCTGGGGCCATAAACCTGGCCGGGCTGATCCAAAAATATCCCCATCTGCTTTTGGAGGGCTACTCCACCCACTTTGCCAACATAGAGGACACCACCGACCGCAGTTACCCGGACGGCCAAAAGGACAGGTATCTCAAGATGATCGCCCGGCTGGAAAAGCTGGGACACTCCGCTCCGGTGAACCATGTAGCCTGCACCGCAGCCGCCCTGATATTTCCCGATACCCATAAGAACCTGGCCCGGATCGGGATCGGGCTTTACGGGCTGTGGCCCTCACGGGAGACTATGCTGGCCGTCCGGGACAGGGTCCCTGGATTCAGCCTGGCGCCGGTGCTGTCCTGGAAGACCCGGGTAGCCCAGGTCAAGACCGTCTCCTCCGGCTCCTTCGTCAGCTACGGCTGCACCTACCGCACCACCCGAAGGACCCGACTGGCCGTGCTCCCTGTGGGTTATTACGACGGATATGACCGCAAGCTCTCCAATACCGCCCATGTGCTGATCAAGGGAAAACGGGCGCCCATCAGGGGGCGGGTGTGCATGAACCTCTGCCTAGCCGACATCACCGACATCCCCGGCGTCAAGCTGGAGGATGAGGCGGTGCTGCTGGGAAAGCAGGGCAAGGAGCAGATCAGCGCCGAACAGCTGGCACAATGGATCGGCACCATAAACTACGAGGTGGTCACCAGGATCAACCCCCTGCTGCCCAGGATCATCGTTAACAAATAAAGGCATCAAATGCAAACCAAAAATAAAAATAAAACAAACCGTAAACCGGCCAACCGGAAACCCGTCCCTAAACAAACCTTCGATGATCTGGTCTCCCTGTTTGCCCGCTTGCGGGCGCCCGGTGGCTGTCCTTGGGACCGGGCCCAGGACCACCAGTCCCTCAAGCCTTATCTGATCGAGGAGGCCTACGAGGTGGTGGAGGCCGTCGAAGAACGGAATTCTAAAAAACTGCAGGAGGAATTGGGCGACCTGCTGGGGCAGGTAATCTTCCATGCCCAGATAGCAAAGGAGGATGGAAAGTTCGACATCGGACAGGTGATCTCCGGCCAGCTGGAGAAGATGACCCGCCGCCATCCCCATATATTCGCCAAGGCCAAGGTAAAGGACGCCGCCGAAGTACTGCTCAACTGGGAGCAGATAAAATACCGGGAGAAGAAGCAGTACCGCCCCTCGGCCCTGGACGGGGTGCCCAAACAACTGCCGGCCCTGCTTAAAGCGCACCGGATACAGGACAAGGCCGCCCGGCTGGGCTTCGACTGGGAGCATATCGACGGGGCCTTCGCCAAGCTGGAGGAGGAACTGCAGGAATTCTCCCGAGCCTACGCCGGGGGACAAAAGAAGGAGATCACCGATGAGCTGGGCGACATCCTCTTCACCCTGGTGAACCTGTCGCGCTTCCTGGAGGTGGACCCGGAGGGAGCCCTGCGCGGCACCATCGACAAGTTCACCACCCGTTTCCAGCATATAGAAAAATCCCTGAAAAAAGCAAAGAAATCCTTCAAGGAAGTTTCGCTGGAGGAAATGGAACTTTTATGGCAGCAGTCCAAGAAAATCAAAAAAGGCAAAAGATAATCATTGCGTAATAACCCATTTGCGGACAGGTTGACGAAGGCAGGCATGTCATTCCCGCGAAGGCGGGAATCCAGATTATTTGTTGATTCCCTTCGAACACGTTCAACCGCCGCAGGCCCCCACCGCCACGGCGGGGATCATCCCCCGCTTTCTTCGGAGTAAACGCTTGCAGAGGGGCTATGGGCACTTATAAGAAAGTGTTGGGCTTGCCCCATAAAGCGGCAGGTTTCCACTGGATTCCCGCCTTCGCGGGAATGACACAATTGTGTAGGGGCGATCCACGGATCGCCCATTTCTTATTTGTGCCAGACAATATAAAAAAAGACCCGCATTTCTGCGGGTCTTTTTATTTGGTATTAGAAAACTATTCGCTGATGACGGCTTCGACCTTGGTGTTGGCGTTTCTCAGGGCTGCGGTATTGCCCTTGGGAGCAACCACTATGCCTTCGGTCATGATCTTGTCGGCGGCAATGCCGGCCTTGATGATCGCGGCCTTGACGGCGTCGGCTCTCTTGTCGGCCAGTTTCTGCTTGGTGACGGTACCGCTGACGGCGTCAACATAAGCCTTGACGGTGATCTTGGCATTGGGATTGTCGTTGAGGGCGGCCACGATGTTGGCCACATCGATGGATTTGGTGGTATACCTGATGGCTGATGTCCAAACCACACTTACCGGCAGGATGGCGCCATTCTGGTACAGTACGAAATCGTTCATGGCGGTTCCGTTCTCGGCAATGCTGATGGCGGCCTTCTTGTTGATATAGCCGGCCACGTTGGTGGTGGCATTGTAATTGCCGATCTGCAGTTTGGCGGCATAGGCCCCGGCTGCGGTCTTGGCGGTCTCAGCCTTCGGTCCGGCAAAAGCTACTGAGCCTTCGATAACGGCACCGGTCAGGGCGTCCTTGATCAGGCCCTTGGCGGTTCCCACCGGAATGGGCTTGAGATCCAGGGTGAAGTCCTGCATGGCAGGGGTCTTCTTGTTCTTCTTGGTCAGCATTATTGAAGCCTGCTTGGCGATGTAGCCCTTGGCGTCGGCCTTGATCTCCACCGGGGCTTTGTCGATCAGCACACCGCTGAGGGTGTAGGCGCCGGTGGCCGGGTCGGTGTTGGCGGTGATGCCGCCGGCCATGACCATGGCGGCCAGGCCCTTGCCGGCCTTGTCAACCACTTTACCGGAGATGATGCCGGTGGGGGGAACCTTGGGTCCGGAGGCCTTGGCAGGAGCATAGCTCAAGCCGGCAATAATCTGCCAGTCCTGATAGCGGTCCAACCAACCCAAGGTGCTGTCCTTGGTCTGCAAGTTGTAATCGAAGGCTGCATCAATGTTCAGGCCAAAGGGGAAGGAAACCCGCACGCCGGGGGTGATCCACAACGGGTTGTTCATCACACCACGCTCGTTGGTCAGAGTCGAATCATAGGGATTCCCATACTTCAAGGTGTCCATCACATACATGCCGGAGACTTCCAGGAAGGGCATGAACATGTCGTTGGCCTTGTAGCTGAAGCCCAAACCGAACGGCACTGCCATGTTGGGATAAACTGACTCGGTGGTGGTTCCGACCGAATCCTTGTCCAAGTTGTAATCCAAACCAAGGTTCAGACCAAGCTTGGCAGCACCAAAGTTAAATTCGGGGATTACCAACGCATGAATGGCACCCATACGGTCTGTTGCCGGTTTGTAATCTTCGCCTGTGGTGGGAATATCGTACCCGGCATAGACGCCCAAGCAGAACATGTCGCTGGCCTTGTAGGAGAACTTCAGGGCAGCCCGGGTGTCCATCAAGTAGTTGTCACTGGTATCAACAACTCCGTATTTTACGTTTACCATGTTGTAAACAGGTGCTACTGACAATTCAAACATGTCACTAAAGGCAAAATTCAAGCTAGGAACGATAGTATACATATTTACTTTGTAGGGGCTGCTGGCAGTGGAATCCTTCATCCAGATGATGCCGTGGACGCCGACGCCGAAAGTCATCGGGCCGTTGTTGTCAGCGGCGACGATGCGCAGCAAACCGTTGCTGCCGTTGAGTGACGGGGCTGCGGTAGCCATCCCGGCCACCATCATCAGAACCGCGAATACCGATACGATTCGCTTCATTTTGTTTGACCTCCTAATTGTGTTGGTTAATTTTGATTATCTTCTTTGGGATACCCGGCGCCACAATATGTAGTGCCGTTTGCTTAAATAAAACTACCAAATAATGAAGCAATAAAAACCCTTACAGAGATAAGAGTATAAATCCTTCACCTCCTTAAAGTCAAAATATATTTAAATTATTTCCATCAAGCCTTAATTCAAATCTAATGATAGCAATTTATAAGGCTGTTTGTCAAGTGCTTTTTATTTTATTTTATCATTGTCGCCCAACAGCTTGGTTCGAAATCATACCGGCCCAATGACAGGCAGGAATAAATATCAACTCTGCTCAAGGTGGCGGCGCGGTGCAAACAACATGGCGTCCCCAACCCCGATCCTATCGGGGTGCCGCCCTCATCAACTCAAGGTGGCGGCGCGGTGCAAACA